>JYNY01000373.1 GCA_000954095.1 Candidatus Omnitrophus magneticus
TACTCACTGTTGTATAAACACCAGATATATAGGCCTTATTGCCTTTCGCGTAATTTGTTCCAACTGTTTCTGTTGCAAGTACTGTTCCCCAAGTTCCATCTATTGTCGCGCTTGTCGCGTATTCACTTGCGATTAAAGATTTGTTGCCCTTCTGGTAATTTTCTCCGGATGTTGCTTGTGATTGTAAAATTCCCCAATCGCTATCGTTAGTACTCACGGTTGTATAAACACCAGAGATATAGGACTTATTTCCTTTAGCATAATTTGTTCCAACTGTTTCTGTCGCGAGTACTGTTCCCCAAGTTCCATCTATTGTCGCGCTTGTCGCGTATTCACTCGCGATTAAACTCTTATTGCCCTTTTGATAATTTTCACCAAAAGTTGCTTGGCTCTGGAGTATGCCCCAGTCGCTATCGTTCGTACTTACTGTTGTATAAACACCAGAGATATAAGCCTTATTGCCTTTCGCGTAATTTGTTCCAACTGTTTCTGTAGCGAGTACTGTGCCCCATGTGCCGTCTATTGTCGCGCTTGTCGCGTATTCACTTGCGATTAAAGATTTGTTGCCCTTCTGGTAATTTTCACCTGATGTTGCTTGTGATTGTAAGATTCCCCAATCGCTGTCATTTGTACTCACGGTTGTATAAACACCAGAGATATAGGCCTTATTACCTTTAGCGTAATTTGTTCCTACTGTTTCTGTCGCAAGTACTGTTCCCCAAGTTCCGTCTATTGTCGCGCTTGTCGCGTATTCGCTCGCGATTAAACTCTTATTGCCCTTGTGATAATGTTCACCTGATGTTGCTTGTGATTGTAATATTCCCCAGTCTGCGTCGTTCGTACTCACTGTTGTATAAACACCAGAGATATAGGCCTTATTACCTTTAGCATAATTTGTTCCAACTGTTTCTGTCGCGAGTACTGTTCCCCAAGTTCCATCTATTGTCGCGCTTGTCGCGTATTCACTCGCGATTAAACTCTTATTGCCCTTTTGATAATTTTCACCAGATGTTGCTTGGCTTTGGAGTATGCCCCAGTCGCTATCGTTCGTACTTACTGTTGTGTAAACACCAGAGATATAGGACTTATTTCCTTTCGCATAATTGGTTCCGACTGTTTCTGTAGCAAGTACTGTTCCCCAAGTGCCATCTATTGTCGCGCTTGTCGCGTATTCACTTGCGATTAAACTCTTATTGCCCTTTTGATAATTTTCACCAAAAGTTGCTTGGCTCTGGAGTATGCCCCAGTCGCTATCGTTCGTACTTACTGTTGTATAAACACCAGAGATATAAGCCTTATTGCCTTTCGCGTAATTTGTTCCAACTGTTTCTGTAGCGAGTACTGTGCCCCATGTGCCGTCTATTGTCGCGCTTGTCGCGTATTCACTTGCGATTAAAGATTTGTTGCCCTTCTGGTAATTTTCACCGCTTGTTGCTTGCGATTGTAAAATTCCCCAGTCGCTATCGTTAGTACTTACTGTTGTATAAACGCCAGAGATATAGGACTTATTGCCTTTAGCATAATTTGTTCCAACTGTTTCTGTCGCGAGTACTGTTCCCCAAGTTCCATCTATTGTCGCACTTGTCGCGTATTCACTCGCGATTAAACTCTTATTGCCCTTTTGGTAATTTTCACCGCTTGTTGCTTGTGATTGTAATATTCCCCAGTCGCTATCATTAGTACTTACTGTTGTATAAACACCAGAGATATAGGCCTTATTACCTTTAGCATAATTTGTTCCAA
>JYNY01000378.1 GCA_000954095.1 Candidatus Omnitrophus magneticus
GGTACAATCCTTTCTGTCAGTCGCTTCTTTTTTAGCAACCTCAAACTCGAAATCAAGATGGCTGTCCCGCCTTCTCATTAAAAAAATCAACCGCGCCACATCAACGCCAATCTCCTCAATGATTTCCCTTAAAGAAATAAATTCCGCTCTACGTGTAGACATGGAAACCGCTACACCATTTCGAAGCAGTGTAGCCAACTGAACTATAAGAATATCTATAGAGGATTTATCATATCCCATAGCAGAAACAGCCGCTTTCATTCTGTTTATATATCCATGATGATCCGGCCCTAACAAGTCAATAATTTTCTCAAACTTCCGTAAATATTTATCTTTATGATACGCTATATCCGGCGCTAAATATGTATACGAACCATCGCTTTTACGAACAACCCGATCCTTATCATCTCCAAATGCCGTTGACTTAAACCATTTAGCTCCGTCTTGTTCATAAAGATAGCCGGCTTTTTCCAGCTCTTCTAAAGTGCGTTCGACAATTTTTCTTTCCTCAAATTCTGCTTGGCTTGTCCATACATCAAAATGAACCCTAAAATCTTCAAGGTCTTTTCTAATAAGATTCATTATGCTTTCTACTGCGTATTTTCTAAAAAAATTACTAGTTTTTTCTGTTTCTTCTAAAAACATTTCCCCGTGTTTTTCTTTTATTTCTTTAGCAATATCAATAACATATTCCCCGACATACCCGTCCTCCGGCAAACTATCCTCTTTCCCGCATAAATTCCTATACCTAATTTCTAGCGACTTTCCCAGCATATTAATCTGCCTGCCGCAGTCATTAAGATAATATTCTGTTGTCACGTCATATCCATTAAATTTTAATATTCGCGCTAAAGCATCGCCTATCGCGGCTTGTCTCGCGTGCGCAATCGTAAGAGGTCCTGTAGGATTCGCTGAAACAAATTCTATATTAACTCTCTTCCCGCCAAAGTCGCTATTCTGCCCAAACTTTTCTTTATTCTTAAATATTTCCAAAAGAATATTTTCATAATATTTATCAGAAAGCCAAAGATTAATAAACGCGCCTTTTACTTCAATACCGTCGATAAAAGAATTAATGTCGCTTCTCTGATTAAATATTTTTTTTATTTTTTCACTGATATGTTGAGCTAAAATGACAGGATTTGCTTTTACTTGTTTTGCTAAAACCATAGCGATATTGGAAGTGATATCCCCATGAAGTTTTTCTTTTGGGGCATCGAGGGAAATAAGAGAAGAAGAAATATCCGCACGACAAGCGGACTCTTCCGCGAAATATTGGTTTATGCCTTCGCTGAAGATTTGGATAATTTTTTCTTTAAAGTTTTTTTCAAGCATTTTTCATTAATTTCTTCTCTTGGAGCAGAGAGCCACAACCGTTCTATCCCATAAAAATTGCGCGCGTCTTTATAAAAAACATGCGCTATTACATCTCCCGCGTCAACCAATGTCCAAGAAGGATTATTTTTCCCCTCTAGGCGAGCGTTTTGCTTCCAGTTAACGGACAGCTCTTCGTCTATGGCTTTTGCTATTGACTGAACTCTTTTAGATGAACCAGCAGTAATCAACACAAAATAATTAAAAATATTAGCGGATTTGGTTAAATCTAAAACAAGAATATCTTCGCCTTCTTTTTCAAGCGCAACCCTAGCTATTGCATGCGCCTTTTCTAAGGCTAAATCTTTAATTTTTCTTTTTACCACAGATTACCTTTAGGTATAAAACATTGTAGGGACTCGATAATTTCGTGCCCCTACAATTTAATATCCTTTTAATAATTAAAATTCTTATTTACCCAATATGCGATATAAGCCTGTGCCGCAACTATTACAAGACCCTTTAATTGCTTTACGGCCGTTTTTCATAGTAACTTCCTGTGGGCTTTTCATTTCTTTCTTAGTTTTACATTTTACGCAATACGCCTCTGCCATACTCCACCTCCAAGTATAAAATAACAAATTCTCCTTACAAACAATGAAAATAAGTTTATCATACTCTCTTTAAAAGTCAAGAACCTTTCCTTGCAAAGAAATTTTTAGCATAAAAAAAACGGCTCACCAAAAAGGTGAGCCGTTTTCCCTCCCTGATCTCTTGCTTAAAAATAATTAGAAGTTAAGAGAAACAGATCCAACGACATCTGTAGCAACATCATCTTGGCTGTTAGCAAAATGATCGCCTGGGAAGAACCATGCTGTCAAAAGACCAAACTGCACATCTTCTGTGTAATCCCAAGTCAATGTAATATCTGCTTCACTACCAAGGTATTGCTCTTCATTCTGATTAACTACGGTTGTAGTTGACGCCCATTCTTCAGCAAGCCAGAAATTGCCAAAAGTACCTTTTAATGTAAGGCTATCTGTAGGCTCTACTTTACCTGTTAATAAAATCTGGTGCTGATTAGTTGTAGATGGGGAACTTCCCATCGCTGTTCTGTAAAATACATTCTGGAATTCACGAATAGCTGTATCAAACTTGCCTCTGTATACAGGATCCCATCCGTTATATGTTCCATTCGTAGTAGCTGTTGTATTACCAAGATTTTCTTCGCCGGAATATAAAATATATTCAGCGCCAACAACCGGTCTCCACGCAAAATTATCTTGGAAATAACGGCATTCTACCATAGCATCTACTGCCCAAGCGCTTCTGCTTCTTTCTTCTATCTGTTGTGCTGCTCCGATATATTCGCCAAGCTGGTAAGCACCTTCAAGAGCAATTGTCCAATCCTCTATAGGATCAAAACTACCTCTTAAACCAAAAGTATGAACATCATTTGATTGGTGGCCGTTAAGAACTGACGGCATTGTTGCCCCGTTGGAAGTTGTTCCAACATATCTCTGTTGTTTGAACCACCAGTAACCTTCGGCTTCCGCGTTATATTCATTGAATTTATAACCAACATTTGTACCCCAAAGATTTATATCTTCATCTGCTCTGTCTTGGTTCTCGCGGATTTTCGCGAATACACCGTCAATTGTCCAAGGATCATAATCTAAAGTAGCGCGAATCGCGTCAAAAGATTTAATCGCTGTATATTCTCTTGGAAGTAAATTACCATTTGGATCTTGTAAGTTAGCACCAACGATAAATCCTTTACCAAACCAAAGGTCCTGACGACCAATTTTTAATGTAAGAGGTGAATAAAGGAACTCTTTTAATTCTATATAAGCTAAATCCACATTAACATCAAAAGAATCTGCTGAAGAAACTGTTCTCGCGGCAACCTGATCTGTATAAGGCGCGCCAATTATGCCGTATGTATTATCCGCGGCTGTATTGTTGCCATACACATCGCCCCAGAGTCTCTGGTTAACAAGTCTTATAACACCTGTTACATTGTCAGTTAAGTCCGCGTCCACTTGAACTTCAGCTGTGTTTGTAAGGTATGTGCTCCAATCTGAAGACTCTACGCCAGTGTTCGCTACGTTTGGATCATTGTTATCCAACTCATAGTTGTTTCTCGCGAAATATTTCTTCGCTAAATCGCCGCTGATTGTGACAGTTGGTGTAGCAGCGGACGCGCAATTAGCAAAGAAGTTTGTAAGCCGTTAAACAAAGAATTGCTGGAAAACGGAAATATTTTACATCTTAACTCTGAAATAAATCTTAAAGAAAAAAACCAAAATAATAAAATAAATATTCTAGCTACTGATTACCGTATAGAC
>JYNY01000374.1 GCA_000954095.1 Candidatus Omnitrophus magneticus
CAGTGATAACTGAAGGGAATATTTCTGATATAAGAATAGCTAAGGATAAATTAAATATTAAACCGGACAGCATATATTGTTTTGACCGTGCGTATACAGACCTTGAACTATGGAGTAATATTGACTTTTCTAAGAGTTATTTTGTGACTAAATTAAAAAACAATCTAAAATATACAGTTCTCGGACAGCATCTAGAGGCAATGAAAGACGGGATATTGTCTGATGAAAAAATAAAACTAGAAAATAAAAAATATGAAAAGAATTTAAGAATGATAAGATTTTTAGATGAAAAAAGTGACGAAGTAGTTAGTATTGTTACCAACAATTTTAAACTGTCAGCTAAAACGATCGTACAAATATATAAAACAAGATGGCAAATAGAAATATTTTTTAGATGGATAAAACAGAATTTACAAATAAAAACATTTTTGGGAACAAGTAAAAATGCGGTGATGAGTCAAGTCTGGATAGCGATGATATATTATTTACTTTTGACATATATAAAATACCAATCTAAATATGAAAAATCGTTATTTTATTTGCATAGGATAATAAAAGAAGCATTATTATCAAGGTTGACATTGATAGATCTGTTAAGCGCAACACCAGCCAGAATTTCTGATTTTAAAATTAAGGAATTTCAACTAGTTTTTTGGTGAAATAGTTTTATCGGACAGGATTGACTCCAAAAATGTTAAAATGGGTAAAATGGAAACACGCTAAAACGCCCATAAAACAAGGAGGATTCCCTATATGGCTAATTATAGCACGGTTTTTAATCAACTTTTAGCATTAATTCCGCGATATCATTTTGAACGTTTTGTAAATTCTTTTAATGGCGACCGTTATGTTAAGACTCTTAAATGCTGGAACCAGCTTGGAT
>JYNY01000375.1 GCA_000954095.1 Candidatus Omnitrophus magneticus
AATGTTTCAGTGTTTTCATGGAACTCATCATAATATTTATCCATAATCTCGCGGAATTGTTTCCAGTCAAGTTTATAAATGCTGAGATATGTACCGAGACTTAAGTCGTTTAAAGGATATTCTTTTAATGTGACACCTTCTTTCTTGCGCAATTCGCGGTAAACTTTTTGCTTAATCTCAATCGCGCGGAGGCTTTGAGATTGCTTATCTTTTTCAGTTTCAAAAGGAGTAGTTAACAAATATTCCTTGTCAACACCCTCTAATTCAAACCCAGTTTCTTCGCCTATTCCAGAAAGTATTATCGGCCAGTCTTCGAGATTTTCTTGCGTTAGAAGGCTTTTTATCATTGGAATACTAATCTTAGGGATTCTATTATTGATTTCTTTTACAATATCTTTTTTATTTTTAGCAATTAAAGCTTTGATGTGGGCATAAAAAAAATTAAACAAATCAGGATAGATTGTCGTGGTTGTTATAATTAAATGGGAGTATATTATTGTTAGCAAATCTTTAGACATAGAGAGATCTTCATCTATAGACAAAAATATAGTATTTATTTTTTTTAATTCAGCGGATGCTATTTTTTTTAAGAAATCGGGATATTGTTTTACTATGTTTAGTAAAACAATATATTTTTCTTTGGCAATATATTTATTCTCCCAATTTTTATTATTTAGCATAATATCCCTTAATCTATTGAATTCTTTTTCAGTATTTTCATTGTTTATAATCAATTGAGTATACGTTTTATTCGCTATCGCCATCTCCTCCCGTATCTTACTCGCCCTCTCCTCCTGTATCTTACTCGCCCCCTCCTCCAGTATCTTACTCGCCCTCTCCATCCGTATCTTACTCGCCATCTCCTCCCGTATCTTACTCGCCCCCTCCTCCAGTATCTTACTCGCCCTCTCCATCTCCACCATCCACGACATCTTGGATTTTTCAACCGCATGTGGTGCAACTTGAGGAATTTCATAGCCTAATTCTATTAAAAGCTCTTGAATAGTAAATATTATTTCATTAGTATTATTTTCTCCCTCGGTTAATAATATTTTTTTTGTATTTTCATCTTTTATTATTATTTTTTTCCCTTCTTCAACTTCTCTTAAAATTTTTATCGCTATTTTGAAACTTAATAAATCCGTATTTTTGTATACGAGTTTCGCTATTTCCGGGGAGAGTTTAGCGGCTATTTGCATGTTTTTTGATGATGTTTTGTTGTCACTATAATTTTTTATTTTTGAGTTTTTTTCTATTTCATTTACCTGTATGGATTCCTGCTTGCGCAGGAATGACAGAGGGGAGATGGATTCCTGCTGTAGTTTATCCCGTTCCACGACACGGGGTAGGAATGATAGAGGGGAGATGGATTCCTGCTGTAGTTTATCCCGTGCCACGACACGGGGTAGGAATGATAGGCTGGGAGAGGATTTTTTATGGAGTTTCCCCTGTGCTTTAACACGGCGTAATAATGATAAAAGGAGAGATTCAGGTTTTGTTGGGCCTAGTTTACTTTTTAAAATTGGCGCTAATTTGGGGACAGTTTCTCTCACGGGAATAATATTTGATATTTTTTCTTCAAGTTCCGATTGTTTTCCTTCAAGGAGTTCATAATAATGGTTTTCATAATCTTTGGCAGATTTAAATTTTGGTATAAGAGATATAAATGATATATTATTTTTTTTCAGCATATAACACATATTTTCAACATGAAAACCGCCTGTTACGAGTATTGCGCGTTGTGCCACGCTTTCGGATTTTTCTTTTTTAGAAGGAAAACTTTTCGAGTCAAAACGTATTCTTTCTAAAAACGCGCTATCACGTTTAAAAGAATATTTATAAAATTCTATGATTTGATTCAGGTATTCATCTAGTTTATTTATATCAGAGTTATTTTTAAGCGGCATGTCTTTAATGTCAGTAGTATTTTCTATAAAATTTATAAAATTACTTACCTTAAATTTATCTATATTTTTAGTGTAAAAATCATAATCTTCTCTTGTGATTTTTATTGAGAAAATATTTTTTAAAATAGAAAGAATAAGGGAAAGTTCGTCTAATTTCCGTTCTTTTTCATTTCTGAAAAATTTTTCTTTTATTTTATTTTCTAGTAATTCTAGTTCTTTTCCAACTTGGTCATTTTTTATAGATTCGTATGCGCGGACATATGAGCGGTATTTGTCAAATTCCGGATATTTACTTATGTTACAGCCTGTTTCGCTGAGTTTTTTCGCTAAAAAATCGCAGAAACTAGTCTCACTCACGCGATTTTCTTTAAATTTCACTATATTTTTAATCAGTATTATTTTTTCATTTTTTGAAAGAGTATATTCAAGTTCATTTATTAATTCTTTTCTTTCGTTATCAGCTTTTTTGAAATCAATATTTTTTTCTATTGTCATCATATTGTTTAATATGGTTATATTTTTAAATACATTTAGTTCGATTTGTTCTTTAATTGTTTTTTGAATCAAAAATTCAAGATAATCTTTGAATTCCATAGTTTCTTCTTTGTATCGCGCGCAGGCGTTAGATAATTCTATAAGTTCGGGGCTGAAGATTTTTATTTTGAGATGGTTAAGTTTTTTTGAAAGTATGTCTAAATATTTTTCCGCGTCTTTTTTTAACAATAGAGAATTTCTATAAACTTTTAGGTTCTCGATGTAGAGCGAGGGGTCTTCCACGCCCCATAAATAAATATTTTCCGGATTATTTACAGCGTAATATTCCGCGCCGTTTATTTCTCCTGTTTGCATAAAATAACGGCTTACTCGTTCTCGAATATTTTTTTCATTGATGTCTGTAAATGTGTCAAGTTCATATTTTCCTGTTCCTCCTTCAAGATTTACTGTCTTTATGCCGTATTTTGTAGATAAAAAAGATATGATTTCATTTATTTTTTCTTGAGCTTTAAAATTGCAGTGCGCGTCTTGTATATAGACAATCAATTTATTTGAGTTAGTGAAAAAACTTTCTCTAATTTCGCATAAATCACGGGGAATGATTAATTTTTTTGAAGAGATGTTTAGCGGGGTTTCCTCGGCTTCTACAGGCACAGCGCGAAAATTAAAAACACCTTCCGCGTCAGAAATTATGTTTTGTGTGAAAAAGATTAAAGAAATACTACACGCTATAATTTTTTTATAAATTTTGTTTTTCATTGTTTCTCCCATAAAAAATATAATTTTTTTGGTTTATTTTTTTTCCATACATAAACAATTATACATTACTTGTTAAATAGATACAAAAAAAAGTTTGATTTTTATTTGTTTTCAGTAAGTGTTTTTATATCAATAAACTTGTTTATTCTTAAAAAGTTTATTTTTAAGTTTTATATTGTAAAAAAATTTTAATATATGATAAAATGCGCGAGTGCCTTTAAAAAAATCTCTAATCTTATATGGATATTCCGAATTAAAATTAATTATACTTATCATTTTTACCCATCGAGGAGTAGTATCTCTAGAATACTCATTCGCTTCAGCAGAATACTCTTTTTTAAACATATTAAAAAACAACAGCTCTTTTAGAGAAGGCGCTACTATCAAAAATGCCGTAAGTACTGTAATAAAGACTACCCTCACGTGTTTACTAAAAATACTCCGGAATAAATCCCTATATTCCCCTTTAAGAAATAATTCATGCGTGAAGAATACTACTGATAGTATCGCGCCCTTAATACCTATAAAATATTTATTAATTTTTTTCCGCGCTAAAGCCAAAAAAATATTTAATTTTTCAAATACTTGTTTTACAGCCACGCTAAAATTACTATCGGATACTGCTCTAACACAGCTCATTTCGAAAGAATCTTTTTTCAACACATAAATATTATTTCCGCATTTAACTTCGCATGTTTCGCCGTTTCCGAGAAGCTTTATTTTAATTTTATAAAGCTCATTTTTAAATATTTCAGGCGCGATTGGGCTTACATTCATAGCGTCTCTTCTTATTTTAGGAATAGCGTTATACTCGCGCTCGTAATTTGCCGTCCATAATCGACGTGTATCATCTATATTTCTTCCATCAAAGAAACTCGCGCCTAAAGAAAACACTAACGACTCCTGTATACCACTCATACTGTCTGAATCAAAATATGTCTTAATGGCCAGATTATATCCGTCATTTTCAGCTATTTTCTTATAACGCCCGCTTTTTCTTGTAAGAATAGCCGCGTAAGGACGTGACTTTCCATCCTCAAATTTCGGCATAAGAACCATGTACGAAAGTTGTTCTTTTTTCATAAGACGGGTCAAACCCTCACTATGATGTCCTCCGGTAATAAGAGCGGCCACTTGTTTTTTTTCAGAACGCATAGCCTTTATGGTATTTTGAAGAATTACTTTGTCGCGCCTTTCAGCGATCTCATAAAATTTAAGATTTTCTTTAGACTGTTTTAAAAGCACAGCCATCCTGTTTTCAAAATCCCGCGGTTTTTTTATTTCGAGATGATAAAATACATCTTTCAAAAAAAATAAATATTCCTCCGTCAAATTTTCATTTAAATTTTTAGATAAATCTTCCGCGCCGCCGGGCGCTAATTGAATTTTAAATAAATTCTCTAAATTACGGGTGAAACACGCGAGTTTATAAAGCCTTTTTGCCAAAGGCTCTCCGAGTAAACTAGGTATTAAAATTTTTTCAACATTTTCAATTTCAACCTGCATCCTAGGAATGTCTATACTCCGGCAATACTCGATGTACTCCAAATATTTTTTCAAATTATTATATTCCGCCGGCACTACGCCTTTTTCTTTTGAAAAATTTAAAAACCATTTGTAAAATTCAGATTCAGATATCTCTCCTTTTTTAAAATCAATAGACTTTCCTAATAAAATTTCCAATTCCCCTTTTCCGCAAATCTTCGTTAGTTTATCCATCAACATTTTTCTTTCATTTGTAACAGCCTGAAAATTTATATTTTTTTCAAGGTTAACTGAAAAAATATATTTATTCATATTAGGAAATTCACTAAACTTAACACCGCGCGTCTCCCCGGCTTTTAATACAGCGTCCCAATAAACATCTAAAGTAATTTTTCCTTTTTTATAAAGTCGTCCTTTAAATACAAATTCGCGCGCGGCTATGGGATATATTTCTTTTTCTTTCATATCCAAAAAATTTATTAGTGTCTCTATAAATCCCAACTCACGCGCGCTTTCAGAATAAATTTTTCTAAAATATTTCACATTTTCTTCATGTAAAACATTATCTTCAGTTCCATATAAAATAATTTTATCCCCGCCTTCTAAAGCGCCGAAAAATTCTCCAGCTGAAAGAGTCCCCTCTTTCATAAGGTACATAAGCGTCTTTTCTTTGATATCGTTATAAGGAAAACTATTCATAACCGAAGTGTCTATATAACCTGAACCGCCCTCAAGCGCGACAAGATTTAAATCATAATTTTTCATTAAATTTCTTAAAATTTCCACAATAGAATATTGAGCGGATAAAGAAGAATGACAATCTTGAATATTAATAATTGTCTCACTTGCGCCGGAATTATTTATATTTTCAAGAGATGCCAAATTGTCTGGAATGGTTATTGCTTGTTTATTTTTATCAGCCAGCCGCAAATCTGAAACTTTAGCGGACTTATTATTAAAATATGCCTGACCGTAATAAAACTCGTTAACTTCATTTATTCCCCAGCTTATATCATTTTTAAAAAAGGAGAGATATCTGAATCTGAATTTTACAAATGGTTTTTAAATTTTTCAAAAGAAAAAGGCGTAGTGCCGGCGGAATATAATAATTTGAAAAAATATTTGGAGTACATCGAGTATTGCCGGAGTATAGACATTCCTAGGATGCAGGTTGAAATTGAAAATGTTGAAAAAATTTTAATACCTAGTTTACTCGGAGAGCCTTTGGCAAAAAGGCTTTATAAACTCGCGTGTTTCACCCGTAATTTAGAGAATTTATTTAAAATTCAATTAGCGCCCGGCGGCGCGGAAGATTTATCTAAAAATTTAAATGAAAATTTGACGGAGGAATATTTATTTTTTTTGAAAGATGTATTTTATCATCTCGAAATAAAAAAACCGCGGGATTTTGAAAACAGGATGGCTGTGCTTTTAAAACAGTCTAAAGAAAATCTTAAATTTTATGAGATCGCTGAAAGGCGCGACAAAGTAATTCTTCAAAATACCATAAAGGCTATGCGTTCTGAAAAAAAACAAGTGGCCGCTCTTATTACCGGAGGACATCATAGTGAGGGTTTGACCCGTCTTATGAAAAAAGAACAACTTTCGTACATGGTTCTTATGCCGAAATTTGAGGATGGAAAGTCACGTCCTTACGCGGCTATTCTTACAAGAAAAAGCGGGCGTTATAAGAAAATAGCTGAAAATGACGGATATAATCTGGCCATTAAGACATATTTTGATTCAGGCAGTATGAGTGGTATAAAGGAGTCGTTAGTGTTTTCTTTAGGCGCGAGTTTCTTTGATGGAAGAAATATAGATGATACACGTCGATTATGGACGGCAAATTACGAGCGCGAGTATAACGCTATTCCTAAAATAAGAAGAGACGCTATGAATGTAAGCCCAATCGCGCCTGAAATATTTAAAAATGAGCTTTATAAAATTAAAATAAAGCTTCTCGGAAACGGCGAAACATGCGAAGTTAAATGCGGAAATAATATTTATGTGTTGAAAAAAGATTCTTTCGAAATGAGCTGTGTTAGAGCAGTATCCGATAGTAATTTTAGCGTGGCTGTAAAACAAGTATTTGAAAAATTAAATATTTTTTTGGCTTTAGCGCGGAAAAAAATTAATAAATATTTTATAGGTATTAAGGGCGCGATACTATCAGTAGTATTCTTCACGCATGAATTATTTCTTAAAGGGGAATATAGGGATTTATTCCGGAGTATTTTTAGTAAACACGTGAGGGTAGTCTTTATTACAGTACTTACGGCATTTTTGATAGTAGCGCCTTCTCTAAAAGAGCTGTTGTTTTTTAATATGTTTAAAAAAGAGTATTCTGCTGAAGCGAATGAGTATTCTAGAGATACTACTCCTCGATGGGTAAAAATGATAAGTATAATTAATTTTAATTCGGAATATCCATATAAGATTAGAGATTTTTTTAAAGGCACTCGCGCTGTTAAAAAATTCAGTAGGCTTGACACAGAAGGCGTTCGTCTTACCAACGAGAATTTTACAAAATATGGTTTTAATTTTGATGAGATTTTTCCTAAATTAGTTAAAAATGGATGTGTGGACGCTAACGGTGTTGTCATACGCCATTTGTATAAGGATGAGTTAGTGGCGGCTTTCGGCGAAGAAAAAGCAAAACAAATATCGAAAATTGTAAATTCTCATAAAAATTTAGTAAACATATTTTATCGCTCGGGACATTTTGGAAAATTTCCTTACGAATACGTGGATTTAAACAATAGTGTTTTTGTATTTGTCGGTAATGGCCTCCCCACTACTGTAGAATTTGTAATAAAGGATTCGGAAGGAAATGAAATACGTTCATATCCAGAGTCGCCGTATGCTCCGGATAAAGCAGATAGCGGTATTGATTTTTTTGTGTTTGATCCGGCTTTAGGGAGCAGACAAACGTATGAACATGTCAATTTATCTGAGATAGCTGAAATTTCTCTAATACTAGGAAGCATTCCGGAAAAAACAATGAGCAATAATTATTGGAATAACGGTATTAGAAATGATTCTTGGAATAACGGTATTAAAATGGAATTATATTTAATACCGTATTGGTTAATTAATCCTTTATATAAACAGGAAATTGTTGGGCAGATCTCGGAAGAAATTATATGGAAAACAATTTTTTCAGAATGGGAGTCTCATTCTAAACGGGATGATTATACCGATGCTTCAGCTGAATATGCGAGAGTTTCGGTATCTGTGTGGGAAGCGTTAAAAGACGCCGGTTATATTGACATTCTTGGCATGATGTCCAGAAGTTTACAGGGGATGGAGGAACATTTCAGAAGACAGGGATTATCTCTTGAGGAGATTCGGCCGGCCTTGGAAAAAGCAAGGCTTGTCGATAATATGGGATGGGTCGCGAATCCTTTCCCCGGTCTTAATCCCGAATTTAAGAAGTTATTGCCGCGTTATACAGAAGAACAATTTAAACTTATAGAAAATATTTTACGCGGAATGCCTAGGGCGCTTACTTTAAAAAATCCGGCAGAGTTAGCTAGAGATTTAGGCGCTCCCTATTCCCGTCACGCTAAAGAATTATTCGCCTTACTAAAAACAAATCTTATTTCGCTCAATATTCCACCTGTTGAGTATGAAAAAATTCCTGAGTTTCTTGATTTTGATGATGCCTCGCATGAATACGGAATAGTCAGCAAATATGGGGATTCTACTTCGCGATGCCGTAATGATGACGAGCGTTTAATAAAATTTAGAGGAAATGATATAAAAATTGTTCCTGAAAAAAAAGATGAATTATATATTGATTTACCCGGATCAATGGATCTGACGGGATATTGCGTTGCGGTAAACTTTTTTGGTGGTCAAACCAATATTACAATAGGCATGTCAAAATCAGTCCGTGAAAAAGATGTGGTTCTTTATGGCGATCCAATTCCTGATAAAGATATAACAGACAGTTTTTATTATCCTAAACAATATTATTCTATTTTTATGCCGTTAAAAAATTTTTCTGCTAGTCAAGTGCAAGATATATGGAGAATTGTTATTAGAAATAATTATTCACAGCGTATGAAGATTTCAGATTTTAAAAAAAATGTAGAAAGTGTAGAACTTATTCCTTTACATCCTTTAATAGATGGTGAAATTGAGATGGCGAATATGTTGCCAGAAATAATAAAAGTGGGAAATATTGAGACAAATTCGTCTATCTATAGAGGCGGTATTAATTCTTATTCTAGTGTGTGGGATAATACTGTAATAGAATTAAATTCGCTCTCAGGTAGTAAAATTGATGCGTACATAGATTTTAGTCAAGACAAAATGACTGAAATGAATCAAGGCCGAGAATTTATAGATTTAGAAAATAGGGTAGTAAAAACAGATTTAAAGTGTATTGGGGATTATAACGTCTTAGGCAAAGTAGGCGGGATTTTAGTTACTGCGCAAATTATAGCCCGCGACAAAAACGGAAATTCGCAAATAACTAAACCTAAATTAATAAAAATGATTGGGAAAGATAAGAAATTTTCTTTGTGGTATGATCCAGATGACACAGATCATAATATTTTTGAATATGCTGATAAAAATTTTGATCCTAAAAATATAAAGTCTTTGGAGATAATGTTTACTGGCCAGAATAAAAAGGGAAAAAAAGTACATTTAACAGTGCCGAGTTTTAAAATATCACGGCCTCCTTCTAAAGAAGAAATTGAATATGAACAACGTTATAAAAAATATAATTGGGAAGATCCATGGAGAATAAGATCTATTTTCATTCCATTTCTTATAGGTGCATTGGGCTTTTTAATTACACCGTCTATTTCATCAGCCGTAACTTTATTTGAAAATACGATAGGAGAGCGGCAGTGGAAATGGGTAGGTTATATAGGTGTAATATTGGCGGGGGTAGTATGGCGGAGAATATCGGCATTGTCTAAAAATAGCGGCGGAAATGCGGATAAAGAAACCGGTATGGATTCCCGCTTTCGCGGGAATGACATAGGAAGAGACGGGAATGACATAGGAAGAGACGGGAATGACATAGGAAGAGACGGGAATGACATAGGGAGAGACGGGAAGGACAGGGTTGGTCTGGTTTCCTCGTTGCGCAGGAATGACAGAATGGAAAAGGGGAATGACAGAATGGGAAGCGGGGATGACAGCGAAGATAGATGGAAAAATAGCGGTATTGAGTCCCATTCGAGTTTATCCGCCGCGCCCATGAGTGAGAATAGCGCCGATTTTGAAAAGACCCGGGGAATAGACATCCCAAAAGATGCCGTTAATATTATTATCGGTATTACAGGAATTAGTGCCGAAAAGGCTATCGAACTTAATAAATATTTCGGCGGTGTTAAAATTTTGGCTCTTGCTTTAGCCGATGAAAAAAATAATATTAAGAATATTGAAAAAGAGCGCGGATATTATAACGCCTACGCGTCTTTTATTATAGACCGGCAAGGTGGTGCTAGCGCTGATTCATCATTAGAAGAACTTATTCGCGAAGTAATAAATAAAATAGAGCAGGATGAAAAGATAAAATCTTTTCAGGATAATTGTCAAAGTTTTGAATTAAATGAGAGGGCTATTGATGAGATACAATCTAGGCTTAAAAAAGTATTAGATAGATTTCCTGTTATACAGTCCCGCGGTATAACCAGCCTAAATGTGTATGAATATAAATTTTCCAGAATAATGCCCCATGAAAGTGTAGTCTCTAATAATAAAATTTTATCGTTAGGATTAACTCGCGTTGCTGATAATAACGCGGTAAAGGTCGCTGATTTTTACGCGGATAGTTTAGTTGAATTAAAATGGATTATTGATGAACATAGAAAATTTATAGCGAAATACGCTAAAGGAGATAAAAATAAGTTTCCGATAAAACTCCATATAAGGCTTAATGACGCGAGAGTTAATGAGGATAATCTTCAGCCGTCCTTGGAAAAATTAGGTGTGGCGGATATTATAACCGCGGATGAAATCTCTTTAAAATCATTCTCAGATATAAACGAAATTTTTAGCGATATAAGCGCGAAAAAAACGATTTATGGCGAGGTTAAACCGTCTGATGTTGTTATATGCGGTAAAGAGGACGCCCTTGTTTTGTCAGGAAAAAAATTGATAGATGAAAATCTTATTTTTGTGAATATCCGTAGCGGCGTTTCCGCTCAAACGTATCAGCCTGTTGTGGAATTGTTAGTCAATAACAATAATATTCCAGCAATAGGGATAGAAAATTTAAAGATTACGCGGATAAATAAAAATGGAATTGTATATTTAGTTTTTGAACCTATAAAGCCCGTGGATATAGAAAAAATTCGGAAGGAAATAGATGATTATGAAAAGATTTTGATAGCGGCGTAATAGGATGGCGGTTTTTATGGGCCAGAGCGCGAAATAAGGCTTTTTTAGCATGTTATAAAAACATGATAAAAAAGCCTTATTTTGGACATGTAGGATTCGCGCTAAAAAATAAAAAAAATTCATTTTTTTTTATTTCGCGCTCTGGCCCATAAAAACCGTAATATAACTCTTAGAGCCCGTATTTTTTTATAGCTTCTGTTTGGGTTAATACTTGAATATCATTGGATTTAAGATAGCTTATATGCTTTTTAAAATCGTCGATGTGGGTAAAGAATTTGTAAGGTTCAGGCCTAGAGGCGCTTAATGTGTTTTTTTCGCAGACAAGATGAAACACTTCGATAAACCAGAAATTATGATTTTTTGCGATAGAGCTGAGTTCATTAAGTTGAGGGATAGTGATGGCAGTTGTAACCGCGAAGCCTGTTATAGAGAAAGGATCAGTAACAGGGAGTTTATTAAACACTATTTTTTCGCTTGTTATTCTGTTTGAAGAATAATATTCTCCGGAGATTTTTCTTAATAGAGGATTGTTATTCGCTTCAATAAATGGGAATACCATAGATTTTATTTTTTCCGCACCGAGTATTTGTTCCAGTTCTTTTTTTGATTCCGTCATTTCGGCTCTTACTTCTTTTTCGCCGCTTGAGTTAAAAATATCCAAAAGATTTTTATGGTTTTTTGTGTGCGCGTTTATTTCATGCCCATAATTTTCCAATTGAATTATGTCGCCGGTATTCACGATAGGCCTATTTTCTAGTGTTTTTCCTATAAAAGCCGTAGGTATCGCGAATGTGGCTTTGATATTATTTTTATATAAAAATTCAGAGCAGTTATTAAAAGTATCTTTATATCCATCATCAAATGTTATTGTTATTATTCCCATTTTTTTTACTCCTTACACATTTAAAAAATATTTTTTAAAGTATGATAAAAAAATAGAATTTCACGGCATCGGGACCGTATTTATGATTATGAATTATTTTCTTTCACTAAAATTCTTTTCCCTTGAAACACAATCGCGAGTTTTTTTATTTTTTTAATACCGCGGGATGTGAGTTCTAAATCGTATTTACGTTCTTCTATTTGCGTTAAAGCTGATTTTACGGCACTTTCCGGAGTTTCGTCATCGTCTTCATACA
>JYNY01000376.1 GCA_000954095.1 Candidatus Omnitrophus magneticus
GTAAGATGGGGGGAAAGGACACATAAAGGTTTATTACTAACCGCTTAGTGATTACTAGAAAAGGCTCTAGCGCAAATATAAGAACGTAAATATGATTTAGAATTCAAATCCCGCGGCATAAAAAATATAAAAAAATGTGCTATTGTTTTTGAAGGCAAAAATATTTTAGTGAAAGAAGGGAAGTAATAGTGAGGTTTTTAGCCGGTTCCATTGGACGCGAGTAATTCGGAAGGCCTTAGTATTAGGAACACATGATAGACAATATAAAAGTAAATGTAAAAAATATTTTAGAAGGCATCCCTGAAAATATTATGCTTGTTGCCGCTGTAAAAACACAGTCTGCTGAAAAAATTATTTCCGCGATAGACGCGGGGATAAAAATTTTAGGTGAAAATTATATTCAGGAAGCTGAAGAGATGTTTAAAGTTGTAGGGAAGCGCGTGAAATGGCACTTTATAGGGCATCTCCAAAAAAATAAAATAAAAAAAGCCGTAAACATATTTGATATGATTGAAACAGTGGATTCAATAGAACTTGCCAAGAATCTTGATAATAAATGCGCTGATATAAATAGAATTATGCCGATCCTTATAGAAGTAAACAGCGCTAAAGAGCTCAATAAATCCGGTGTTTTTCCTGAAAAAATTATAGATTTAATCAGAGAAATATCTGTTTTTAAACATATAAAAATAGCCGGGCTTATGACAATGGGGCCTGTTACGGAAAATACAGAAGAAATTCGGCCTTATTTCAAACTTGTGAAAAATTTATTTGATGAGATACTCGCTTTAAAAATAGATAACATTGAAATGAGATATCTTTCAATGGGAATGAGCGACTCTTATCAAATAGCTATTCAGGAAGGCGCGAATATTGTAAGAATTGGAACAAAAATATTTGGCGCGAGGCTGTATAAATAAAGGGAGATAAGGGGAAGATTAAAAATGACAAAAAATATTCCGGATAATATTTATGATGTTGTAATCATCGGAGGCGGACCGGCCGGGCTTACTGCCGGGTTATACGCCACAAGGGCGCGCCTAAAAACATGTTTAATAGAAAGTTATTCAATTATGTCTCAGGCAACAATGACAGAAATAATAGAAAATTATCCGGCAATAGAAAAAATAGGCGGATTCGATATCATTTATAAAATGAAAGAACAGGCAAAAAGTTTTGGGCTTCAAGAAGCGTCAGGTAATGTTACGGAAATAATACCGGAAGGGGCAACAGATTTATATTTTACAATAAAGTCTGACAGCGGGAATTATTCCGCGTTTTCGGTTATTATCGCGTCTGGAGCATCCAGTAAAAAATTAAATATCGCGGGAGAGAAAGAATTTACGGGAAAAGGTGTGTCATATTGCGCGACATGCGACGGCGCTTTTTTTAAAAATAAAAATATAGCTGTTATCGGCGGAGGAGATACAGCTGTAGAAGAAGCTATTTTTCTTACAAGATTCGGACAAAAAGTTACGATTATCCACAGGCGCGATAAACTGCGCGCTACAAAGATAATACAGGAACGAGCGTTTAATAATGAGAAAATATCATTTATTTGGGATTCTATAGTTGATGAAATAAAAGGCAAAGAAAAAGTTGAAGAGATAATATTAAAGAATGTGAAAACAGGAGAAAAAATAAATGTTAGTTGCGATGGTGTTTTTATTTTTACCGGATGGGAGCCGAATACAGGTTTCGCGCGGGGTTTAGTTGATATGGATGAGAATGGTGGTATACTTGTTAACGCTAATATGGCTACTTCCAGAAAAGGTATTTTTGCCGCTGGAGACTGCGCGAAACGGCCGTTACATCAGGTTATTACCGCGTGCGGAGACGGCGCTATTGCCGGGAATTCCGTTTATAAATTTATTGAAGATATCAAAAATATAGAGATATAAAAACAAGGAGGTATTGCGATGAAACCGGAATCAATTTCTTTTTTGAAAAATTTAATTAATAGCGCGAGCCCGTCGGGATTTGAACAAGACGCGGTTAAAGTATGGACAAAACGGGCAAAAGAATTTTGTGATGAAGTAAAAAATGATGTGCATGGAAATTCTATCGGCATTATAAATAAAGAAGGGGATCCTCGGGTTATGCTGGCAGGGCATATAGATGAAATAGGCTATATGGTTAAATATATTGATAAAGAAGGGTATATTTACTTTTCAACGATAGGCGGAATTGATCCTCATATTATGCCCGGGAAGAGAGTTATTATAGATGGTAAAAAGGGCCCTGTTTTAGGTATTATAGGAAGAAAACCGATTCACCTTATCGTTGACGCGAGTGAACGTTCAAGAGTTGCTAAGGTTGAAGAAATGTGGATAGATATAGGCGCTAAAGACGAAAAAGAGGCGTTAGAACGTGTTAGTATAGGAGATGCCGCGGTAGTTAATGTGGGATTTGAAGAACTAAACGGAACAAAGGTTATCGGAAGAGGCTTTGATGACAGAATCGGAGCGTTTGTAGTAAATGAAGTTTTATCCAGCTTAAAAGGGAAGAAAATAAACGCTGGAGTTTACGGAACTGCCACAGTTCAAGAAGAAATAGGGCTTCGCGGCGCGCAGACAAGCGCGTATTCAATTAAGCCGGATATAGGCGTCGCGATTGACGTTACATTCGCGAGCGATACTCCGGGAGTTGATAAAAGAATGGTTGGGGATGTGAAACTCGGCGCGGGGCCGGTAATTTCAAGAGGCCCGAACATAAATTCTAAAGTTTTTGAATTATTAGTTCAAACCGCTAAAAAAAATAAAATACCGTATCAAATAGAAGGCGCTTCGCGCGGAACCGGGACTGATGCTAACATAATACAGCTTACAAGGGGCGGAGTTGCTACAGCTTTAGTGAGTATTCCGAATAGATACATGCATACTCCTGTTGAAATGATAGATTTAAAAGATGTTGAGAACGCTGTAAAACTCATAAGCGCATTTGTTTCAGCGCTGGATAAAAAAATGGATTTTACGCTTTTTAATTAAAAAATATCGGGATAGAGATATAGTCGCGGCGTATTGAAATATGCCGCGACTATAAATTATTTTTATGAAATATTATTACGAATTTTACAGAAGGCTTATTGCAAAGTTATAGGATTATAGAAAAGGATTTTTATGCGCGTACAAAAATTACCGGTTGGATATTCTGATTTTAAGACAATTATTGATAACAAATTTTATTACATTGATAAAACACTTTTTATAAAAGAAATTATTGATGAATCCGCTAATGTTATTTTGATTCCGCGGCCCAGACGTTTCGGCAAAACATTAAATCTTTCAATGCTACGTTATTTTTTTGAAAAAA
>JYNY01000377.1 GCA_000954095.1 Candidatus Omnitrophus magneticus
TGGTTGAAGACGTAAGGCTTAGTGTATGCGATGATGCGCGCGTATTTTTTTACGGCAGAACCGGTGGCGGCATACCTGAAGAAAAAGAGATAATAAAAAGAATGATGGAAATATAACCCAAAATTTGTAATGGCCCTAAAAGTATATTTTAGATTTTGTGATTAATCCGGAGTAATTTAAATGACAAAAGTTTTTAGCCGTCCTAAATCAATGAAAGAGTGCCAGACGCATTATTGCGCGGGATGCGGGCATGGGATTATTCATAGAATTGTTTGTGAAATCATAGATGAATTATCGCTACGTGAAAAAACAATTGCTGTCGCGCCTGTTGGATGTGCTGTTTTAGCTTATGATTATTGGGATTTCGATGTGGCAGAGGCTCCTCATGGGAGAACACCTGCTGTTGCTACAGGTATTAAAAGAGTTTGTCCGGACAAATTTGTTTTTACATATCAAGGTGACGGAGATTTGGCCGCGATAGGTACAAGTGAAATAATTCATACAGCTAACCGCGGTGAAAATATATCTGTTGTTTTTGTGAATAACGGTGTTTACGGCATGACAGGCGGACAAATGGCGCCTACTACTCTTTTGGGACAAACTAGCGCCACGACTCATCCCTGTCGTGATAAGGAATTAGACGGCTTTCCTTTAAAGATAACTGAAATGCTGGCTTGTTTAAAAGGCGTGTCTTATTTAGAACGAGTTTCAGTTGATTCTCCGAAAGAAATTTCAAATACTAAACGCGCGATAAAAAAATCTTTTGAAATACAGCTCGCGCGAAAAGGATTTTCTTTAGTTGAAATTCTTTCGCCATGTCCCACGTATTGGGGGCTTTCGCCGGTAAAATCAATGGAACGAATAAGAGAAAATGTCGTGAAAGAATATCCTATAGGTGTTATAAAAGATATTGTAAAAAATGGTTATAAAAAATTGTAATGCATAAGCCGTTTGTACGGCCTAAGAATCTAAAAAGGTTTTATCGTGAAGAATAATATTAATGATTCTATTATTTGTGCCGGTTTTGGCGGGCAAGGCGTAATGATATTAGGAAAATTTTTAGCTAATGCCGGAATAAAAGAAAATTTAAATGTTACGTGGCTTCCATCTTATGGCATAGAAGTGAGAGGCGGAACCGCGTATTCGTCTATACGTATAAATTCAGATCATATTGCCACGCCTGTAGTAAATTTTCCAAATACCGCTATTATTATGAATGAGCCGTCATTAATTAAATTTGAAGAAAAAATAGAACCGAGAGGATTTTTAATATTAAATAGTTCTATGAATAAAGCGGCTGTTAAAAGAAAAGACATAAATGTTTTATCAATTTTTCTTACTGATGAAGCGCTGGAACTTGGAAATATAAAAGTAGCCAATATGATAGCCGCCGGGATTTATGCGGCTATTAGAAAAATGTTTAAAAAAGATACGTTATTAAAAGTAATAGAAGAGATGGCCGGCGGACATGAGGAATTAACCTTGATTAACATAAAAGCCATAGAGAGAGGAATGGAAATAGGTGAAGAGTATATAAACCGACAGACAAAACCTGTCATTATTTTTTGAGGATTTTTATTTTTACATATATACTTATATGCGAATATAATGGAGAGTAAAATATGGTAAGAGTTCGTTTTGCGCCAAGCCCTACAGGTTTTTTACATTTAGGAAGTGCTAGAACTGCCTTATTTAATTGGCTTTATGCGAGGCATACGGGCGGAAAATTTTTGCTACGTATAGAAGATACTGATCAAGTAAGATCTGAGAAAAGATTTTTAGCTGAAATACTTGAAGATTTAAAATGGCTTGGACTTGATTGGGATGAGGAAATAGTTTATCAAAGTAATCGTTTTGATGTTTATCGTGAAACTGCTGAAAAATTAATAGAAAAAGGATTAGCGTACCGGGAAGGCACGGCAGTAATATTTAAAGTGGAAAAAAGCCGTGTTATTGAAATTGATGATGCGGTACATGGAAAAATAGTTTTTAATACTGATGAAATAAAAGATCAGGTAATGATAAAATCAGACGGCTCGCCTACTTATAATTTTTGTTGTGTGATAGATGACTCATGGTTAGAAATTACCCATATAATACGCGGAGATGACCATATATCGAATACGCCTAAACAAATAATTTTTTATGAAGCTCTTGGGCAAAAGCCTCCAGTTTTCGCGCATATACCGCTTATGATGGGCATGGACGGCGCTAAGCTTTCAAAACGTCACGGAGCGGTTTCAGTGGAAGAGTATAAAAAAGAAGGGTTTTTATCTGAAGCTCTGGCAAATTATCTTATGCTTTTGGGATGGGCCAGCCCTGATGGAAAAGAAATAATACCATTGAAAGAAGCAATAGAAAAATTTGACATAAAAAATTTGAGCGGTGTTCAGGCTAGGTTTGATACGCAGAAATTTAGATGGATTAATTCGGAATATATTATGAAGAAACCTATCGAAGAATTGTTGCCGTTATATAAAAAATCATTAGTTGAAATGGGCGTAAATGAGAACGGAATAGATGAATTAAAATTAAAAAAACTTTTAGAACTTTATCGTGTTCGCGGGAAAACAGTAAGTGAAATCAGTTCGATGACTTATTGTTTTTTTAAGGATGATTATCCTGTTGATGAAATTGCGTTTAATAAATATATGCTGGATGACGAGAATAAAAAAATACTCGCTGAATTTTCTAAAGTTTTAGAACCGATTAATGATTTTTTAGCTAGTAATATTGAACAAGTATGCAGGGAATTCGCGGGGGTGAGGAATTTAAAAGCGTCTAAAATTATACATCCTACTAGGGTCGCGATAAGCGGAAGAACAGAAGGCGCCGGGCTATTTGAAATGATGGAGATTTTCGGGAAAGAAAAAGTAATAGAACGGCTTTTGAAATATTCTTCTTGAAATTTTGATTAAATTAAAGATACGTGGATAAAGAGTCTTAAAAGTCTTGACAGATTATTCTCTTGTTTTATAATAACTTTTTTGAAAAATTTTTGAAGAGCAAAAATTTTAGTTGGGGTGAGGGAGAACCTCAGAATCTCTTGTAATTAGCGAGATATAGTAAAAGTTAAACGCGTTGAAAATTGTGAGTGTCAAGAGAGGGGAGGGAGGAATTCTTCTTCCTATTTTTAAAAACGAATATAAATATCATGTGTGTTTGTTTATTATATTTTTTTTAGACTTTATGAAGATGGAGAGGTGGCTGAGCTGGCTTAAGGCAGCGGTTTGCTAAACCGCCGTAGGGCGTTAAAACCCTACCGAGGGTTCAAATCCCTCCCTCTCCGCCATTTAAATAAAAATTTTTTAAATTTTTATTTAAATGGCTATGCAATTCGCTAGAGCGAATTGCATGAGTATTTGCTTCGTCGTATTTTTTTTGAAAATAAATTTAAAAAAAATACTCCTCGCAAATTCCCGGAGAGCTCGTGGCAAATCGAGCTCGTAAAAACTCGCTCGCTTTGTCCCTCCCTCTCCGCCATTTTTTAGGTGAACCGTCCATCGATGACTTGAGACGCTTTAGGATTGAGTAGACGGGGATTCGAACGCTTAGGAACTCAGAAAAGGTAAAATTATGGAAACAAAATTTAAAAAACTTACTCCTGATTTAATGGTTTTAGATGTGGTTAAAACGGTAAAATTTTATACTGAGAAACTTGGTTTTAAAATAGCCATGCTCGTTCCAGAAAACGAAAAAGCAATTGAAACCAAACTTGCTAATGAAAAAAAATATGTCTATGCAATGGTCAACCGGGATGATGTGTTCGTGATGTTTATGCGCAAGGATGTATATGGGGAAGATGTCCAAGCGCTTAAAGGCGTTTCTATCGGCGCATCCGCAACTTTTTATTGTGATGTAGATAATGTCAGCGAGCTCTACGATTCGTTCAAACAAAATGGGGTTGATATTATCAAGAATATTTCCACGACTTGGTACGGGATGAAGGAGTTCTATGTCAGGGATTGTAACGGATATATTCTTGGTTTTGCTGAGCAAACACAACAGGCATAAAGATCGTGAAAGCAAAAGAAGCACAGCAAATCGTGGATTTTGTGCGAGAAATCGTCGCGAATGTTGCACCGGACGCAAATGAAAAGGCAATGTATGGGGGGATCGTTTTTGAGATTGAATACCTAACACCTAAACGCTTATTTTGTGGTGCTTTTGTGCGCAAAGAATATGTGACTATTGAGTTTCAATCCTGTCCGGTAAACGTCTAAAAAAATAAAGGGAATCACTCCAAAAATGTTA
>JYNY01000383.1 GCA_000954095.1 Candidatus Omnitrophus magneticus
AAAATTTTTGAAACGCTTTCAAAAGTTTATCCATATCTAATTTGCCGTCAGGGTTTATGTAACAAGAAGTCATGCCTTCTTCTCTAATGTTTTCTTGCATAGAAAAGTTTAAAACTCTCGGAATTATTTCCCGGTATATTTCATTTGAAAAAATTATGTCATATTTTTCTTTGCGGATAATGCCTAAATCCATAACATACAAAAGATCATCATTGAAGTTGTCATATACAAGAGAATCGCCGTTTATAATAGCACTGACAATATTTTTTACTCTGGGCTCTTTCAGTTTATCTAATAAACTATCTAAATGCGTATCACGCCTCTTTATAAGATTTTCTTTCGCCTCTTCCGCGTGAGCGAGTGTTATTTTTTTCGTGTAATCTTCATTTAGAATCTCAACTACTATTTCATTCGCTATAGCGTTCACTAGCCACGGCTGGCCTCCGGTTAATTCATAAATTCTATTTATCACTTCTTTAGTAAACACCTGCCCTGTGTCTTTTGTGTGTTGATTGTATAATTCAGTTATTTCTTCTTTTGTCCATGTCCCTAAAAGTATTGATTTTGCCTTTATATTAAAAGGTGAGCCTGAACCTAATGACGCTTCACTCGGACGGACTTTTAATTTGTATTCCCGAACATCTCTTAATCCCACAAGCGCCACGGTTGAAGGAAATCGTTTTGGTCTTATTTGGAATCCATTTCGTAACTGCCTAAGAACTGACACTAAAACATCGTCATATAATGAATCTATTTCATCCAATAATAAAACTATTGGTTTAGTTTGAGAAATAGCCCAATCTATTAAGTAATTTTCTAATGTTAAATCTTTAGTATATTTTTCAGGCGGGATTGGACAATTTTTTTTATTGAGATATTGGCCGCTTGAACTGTAAAGAGAATTAATAATTTTTTTATTCGCGGTTTCTTCAGTTATAGACCTATACCCCGCGGACTCTACGGAAAACACTACTGAAATATAATTTCCTTCTTTATTTAATCTATGCGCCAATTCATGTAAAAGTGTTGTTTTCCCGGTCTGCCTCGGCGCGTGGATTGTGAAATATTGTGTCTTCTCTATTAAATCGAATATAATTTTTTGATTGCGCAAAGGGTCAATCATATAATGTCTTTCAGGCATACAAAAACCAGTTGTATTAAAATATCTTGTATTATTCATTTTAAAACTCCCTACATATTTGCTTTATTCATCATAAACTTTTGACCGAAAAACCGAATTTCGCCATACGCTAATGAAATTTTTAGATTTAATTTTATTATAACAGATTCCTCCGCTAAACAGAACTTTGAAATTTTTGTATAGATATTAGAGTTCTTGCGTAACTTGATTTAACAATTCAAAATTATAAATATTTTTAAAATATTATAAAACCTGTATGGATTCCCGCTTTCGAGGCTGTGTCATAACTACGATTTTTTATTTTTTAAAATATTTTCACTCCTTTTTACCCGTATAGATTCCTGCTTGCGCAGGAATGACGGCTGGTTGACGCTATTTTTACTAGTTTCACTCCACTTCTTAAATGCGATACTAAGAGACTGTCAACTTTTTTGTGTCTGAAGCAATTGGCAAAATATTAAAAAACATAAATATTTAAGATCTTTCTTGTTTTTGT
>JYNY01000379.1 GCA_000954095.1 Candidatus Omnitrophus magneticus
AAGCCACCCATAATTATTTGAAAAAGCCATTAATATATTGCCTCTAATTCTGGACGGTAACTTTTCTTCAACAATTCCGCGCACGAGATCTGGAAAAAGCAACAGTTTATTTCGAATATCTTAGCCTTTTTTATTAATGGAGAACTCTCGTTTTTGGGATTATGTATAATAGTGCATAAAGATTGATGGCAGGGTGGGTTATACTGCCCTCGAGATCGCTTCATTAGCGGACTTCCATTGCTGTAAAGATTGCCAGTCTATTTTTTTTATTTTTAAAACTGTTATTCCGTTGAAAATTTTATCTAAAATTTGGCTTGCGGTATCGTTGACCCCGCCTTGCATGAATTCAAATTCAAAATTAGTAATTCCCGCCAGTAACAATGTTTTAAATTTAACCGCTAATGCGGGGTTATCTTTTTCTACTGTTTCTTTAGGATAGCCGTCTTTTTTGCCGTATCTATCAATATCAGCCATCATTAGATCCAATAATGTGTCTGTGATTGTGTTCGGAGCTATTGTTTCTCCCAAATCCATTTCAACTATTTTTATTTTAGATATAATTTCTTCCGCGTTATCTTTAAAACTCGTGTTTAATCTTAAAGCGTTTCGGATGCCGTCTAATATTGTTTGTTTTATATCATTACGGTTTTTTATATCTTTAGCAGTAAGAGCTATTCTTATAATCATTCTTGTTTTAGTATCTTTAAGAACATCGTCCGCGAAATCATAAAGTATGTTTGTTTTTTTTGAACTGTCATATAATGACTTTAATATTGTGTCTGATAAAATAGGGCTTGTTTTAAGATTATATGACGATACATTTATATTATAGCCTTGTTTATTAAATTTTTTGCTCACACTTTTTAAAAAACTGCTAACGCTTGCTATGTCAGCTTCTTGTATTGAGGGTTCTATTATATAAGTGGGGATATTTCTTCTCATTAAATCACTTATATCACGGGCTGAATCAAGCGCGTTCGCGTATAGGAATAGGGCTGATTCCGGAATATTTTTTTTATCCAAGGATATCTTGTCCGACTTGGATTCTTTTTCTTCAGTATCAGCGGCTTTTGATGAGGATGGAGCGGTTTTTAACGCTTTTTCATTTTCTGTATCTAGATCTAGTTTACGCGCGGTTTCCGCTGTAACATTCTTATACCGTTCATTTATTGTATTTATAATTTCAATAAGTTTTAGGTCTTTACCTCTTTTTACTCCTTCTCCGAATTCAATAATATCGCCATTTGGAGATTTTAAATAGTTTCCCGCGTTGTCTAAAATATAAAAAAATTCATTTTTTCTTTCTTTGGATAATTCAGTAATAACGACCATTATTTCCGCGATTATTTTTTCAGATTCTCCTGCCGCGAATTTAGCTAATTCGGTGAATTTGCCCCATACCGCTAGAGCTGAATACATTGCGGCAATGGATTGTTTTAATGTTTCTTGAATGCTGATGGTTTCTCCTGATAGTATTTCAAAATAGGGATTTTTAAATTCTGCGGAAGTGGTAAAACGGGGAAGAATGGAAATATAATTTATTCCTTGTTTATCCATAAGGTCGCTTAAGTTTTCCGTGTGAAAACCGCCTGTTATAAGGATAGCGGCTTTTTTTTGTTCCGTATTTTCATTAGAAGGAATATCGGAGTATTTTATATTTTGTAAAAACGCGTGGTCTCTTTTGAATGACAGTTCATAAAAACGCGCGATATCTTTACGATAAAAATCCAATTTATCTATATCTATATACGGCTGAAACGGTATATTATATTTAGTTGTTTCCTTTTTTGAAAAATTAATAAAATTTTCAGTATCGAATGAATTTTCATTTTCAAGGTAATATTTATAATCTGTTTTTATAAGAGATATGGAAAAAATATTGTTTAAAAGCACGAGGTTTCTTGAAAGTTGATTTAATTTTTTTTCTTGTTCGTTCCTGTATATTTCTTTTTTTAGAGCGTCTTCGAATTTGTTAAGCTCTTCCATTATTTTGGATTTATCAACTTCTTCATATAATGCCACATAAGCGGTATATGCTTTTAACATTTGAATTTTACTTGAATCCATATTAAGTTTTTCGGCTTTATCCAGCAAGTATTCATAAAATTTTTTTTTTGAGATTATTTTGGATTTAAATGCTATCGTTTTTGTTAAGAGTTCCCGTACTTCAACCGTTGAGAGCGCGCGTTTGAGTCCATTATATAAATCGCTTCGTTCATCTTCCGTTTTTTTAAAATTAATAGTTGATTCATAATTCAGTATTTTTACTAATTTGTCTAAATTTTGAAAAAGGGTAAGATTTACGGAATAGCTTTTAGCTATAGTTAAAATAAATTCTAAATATTTTTTAAATTCCATACTTCCTGATTTGTATTCAAGATATGCTCTATCTATTTTAAATAATCCAGAAGAGTATATATGTGTTTTTAAATATCCAAATATATCTTCAAGCTGTTTTAAATATCTATCGACATTTTCTTTATATTTTAATGAATTTCTATAAATTTGCAGATTTGTAATATACATATCTTTATCTTCAACTCCCCAGAGATTTACTTTGCCCGGATTGTTTATGGCGTAATATTCGGCGCCGTTTATCTCTCCTTTTGTTACAAAGTAATCAGCCACTTCTTGCCTGAGGGCTTTTCCTTTTATCCCCCAAAAAACTCTTAAATCGTATTCTCCCACGCCTCCTTCTAGATTGACCGCTTTAATACCATATTCGGTATTTAGGTATTGTATGATATCAGCTATTTTATTTTGCGCGAATATATTGCAATGGGCATCTTGAATATGAATTATAAAATTGCTACTCAGTGTTTTATGTGAATATTTGATCTCACCCAAATGTTCAGGGATGGTAAATGTGTTTATATCTAGCTGGGCAGTTAATTGATTTTCCTCGGAATATTCGGGATTCTTGTTATTTTGTTGAATAAAATTCACATCGCTTTTTGCCGTGCCCGCAAAAATATTCAACGCAAATAAACAAATAACAATTTTATTTATAGCACGGCTAATTTTCTTTTTATGATTATATAAAAAAATAGTTAGGCTTTTCATATAGACCTCCTAAATAGTAAATATCATTATTAACGTAATCACTAAGCTAAACCTTACTGTATAAAGACCTACGCCTGTCAGCGGGAATCCATAAAGGTTTGATAATATGGTTTATCTCAAAGTTTCTGTTTGTAATTACACGTTGCCTAGTGATTACATAAAGTATTAACTGCTTAGTATTTAGTTATTATCTAATTATATTATACACTAACTTTATTAAGTTTGCAATAAAAAGTTTTTAAAAATATTTAATATAAATTGCTATTTTTTATAAGTTTCAAACATAAAAGTTAGATATTAAAAATTATAAAATATTTTTTATTGATTTTTTTTATTTTTTTGTTATACTTTTACTTATAGTTTTAAAGGCATAATATTTATTTTTATTCTTTTAATGAATGGTGGGATTGTTTTAGATTATTCTTATAGTGTTGTTGGTGGAGGTATCTAAGGAGTAAAACTATGTCAAAATTTCTCAAAAAGTATTTCGTTAAAATTCTATCAATTTTCCTTAGCGTTTGTATCTATTTAACAGAAGTATCAATAGCGGAACCTCTTTCGCGCCAGTATAGCACGGCACTACAAGCCTCGACTTTAATAACAGATAATAGTGACAAGGCAATGTTTCTTGTTGTTACTAAATATCTTTGGGAAGCTATAAATAATCTAGAGGATAAGCCTGAAAATTTAAATGTTGGGCAAATTAAAAATCAAATAAGCGACCTTCTTTACGAAATTAGAAACTTAAAAACCATTCCAGAAAATGTTAAAAATATATATGAAAACATACATATTTGCCAAGGGCCATACAGCGTATCTATAATCTTTGATAATTTTTTATTAAGATTTTTTAATCACAATATTCGCGAGGCTGAGGTTTTAGAAAAACATTTAGGTTCCAGCTATACCAAATTGTCTGAAACTGAAAAAGGCCGATACCTTTCAATGCAGGTATTTAAAGAAAATAAGTCTTTTCAGCCTAAAATACCTCTTACTGTAACTGTAAAAAATGAAGATAAGCCTGCCCAATCAGCGCTTCAAAAAAATATAGAACAAAAAACTGAAAAACAGTCAGCGCCTAAAAAATTATCGATTTTGCATGTAATTCGCATGTCAATTATTGAATGGATGAAAAGAGTATTCAGCATTAACTATTCTGTGAGAGATATTGAAAAAAATTTAAAAAAATACGGATGGGAAATACCTAAAGAATCAAGAAAAGATGTAATTGGTTTATGGGAAAAAATATACGGGTTATATCCTTCAGTTTTACATGGGACTGCCCAGCACGCGTTAAGAGGGGCGTTATTGGGGATTACTATTTATAGCTCTTTGTATAAATCTAAAGAAAAAAATTTTGATGAACTTAATAATTTCATAACAAGGGCATTGACTCATTTTATAATAGCGTCTTTGGCGCATGATTTGGGAAAAGGCTATGGAGAAATACGAGTTCTTACTTTGAAAGAAGGCATTTTTACTCAAGAAGAGCGCGAAATGATGAAACAACATGTGGAAAAATCATTAGAAATTTTGCAAAATTCAAAAATAGAAATAGATGAAGAAGTGCGGCAGGCTATATTAACGCATCATCCATTTTATAAAGGCGATATGCCGAAAAATACAATTGATCAGATACTTTATATTGTTGATCAGATAGACGCGCGTCAGGATATAAGCCGTTCATACAGAAAAGTGGATTTAATAAACTGGAATCCTAATAAAATACAGGAAGCCTTTGAGGAGGCAATAAACAAAAAATGGATATCTTCTGAGATTTATAATGTTGTTACTAATCTTGTGAAATTTAAAGACCCGGAATATATGAAAATTGTCACGTCCACTTATTATATTTGGGACAGGCAAATTCTTTTTTATATTTTAAAGGACGAAAAAATGGCGAAAGAAATATTGCGAAGAATAAATATTAAAGAAAATTTAAAATTATTAAAGAATTATATAGGAAAACATTATGATTCTTTCTTGTTGTTTATAAAGAAATTTTTGTTGTTAAAATATTCTACTACTGATATTGAACGGCAACTTGAAAAATACGGATTTAAAATTCCTAGTGATAAAAGAAGTGAGGTAATTAATAAATGGCAAAGAATATTGAATTTATACAATCCTAGAGTAATCATGACTAAACAACATTCAATAAGAGGGGCTATGTTGGCGGTACTTGTATATAGCCGCGCGCAATTTAAACATAAGAAAAGTTTTGAGCAAATTAATAATATAATAACCGCGTATTTAGCGCATGATTTGGGAAAAGGCGATGATGAACTTATAAACCTTACTTTAAAAAAGGGTATTTTTTCGACTGAAGAAAGAAAAAATATGGAAAGCCATGTGGGGAAAAGTTTAGAAATACTTCATAAAGCCGGGATAACTCTCAATAATACGTGTTTTGACGCGATTAATAGCCATCACCCTTGTTACGGCAATAAAATACCAAGCACTTTAGAAGGCCAGCTAATTTATTTAGTAGATCAGATAGATGCCCGTCATAATGTCAGCCGTCCTTATCGGAATAGAAGTTTAAGAGCGTGGGATTATGAGAAAATACTTAATGTAATGACATCGGATATATATAAAGGATGGATAAAGAAAAATTTATATAATGCGGTAGAAGGGTTAATAACAGAAAAAAACACGGAATATTTTTCTATTATAACAGCGACCTATTATCCATGGCAGAGGTTTATATTAAAGTTTATTTTACAGTATAAAAATTTTTCAAAATGGCCGGCATTTTTAAAAATAATATTTAATTGGAGTGAAAAATTACAGAAAATTCCAATAATGACAAAATTATTGACGTCAAATGACAGCGAAAGTTTTAAGTCGGATATTTTAAAAAATTTAAAAGTAATGAAGATACAGGAAATATCTTTATGGCAGATAGATAATATAGTCAAAGTAAGTAAAGAGAAAAATTCTATTGAAGGAAAAACATGGGATACTTTGTTTTTTAATATGATTAATGAAGGGCAGGATATGAATATCGCGTTTTGGGAGGATGAGCATAAGGATATCACAGCTTATATGGCATTTATTTTTGATGGAGAAAACGCGTATATTAAATTTTTAGCTATCCCTTTGAGTCAGAAAAGCCCAGCGCATTATAATGAATTGACAAGAGATGTTTTTTCGTATTTAAGAAGATTTAAAACAAAAAATGTTAATTTTGTGGTAGCTTTTGGAGATTCTGAAATGCAGGAGTTGGTTGAAGAAATAATAAAAGCAAAATCATTATACAAAAAATATAATAAAACTTTTGAGTCTGAGAAATGGATATATAAATTTCAACTTAAGAAAGAATATGGGAGGGGAAATATTTCTGTAGAGTCTCGAATAAATCAAGGTGAAAAAGACGGCCCATTAGTTATTCTTCCAGCGTCTAATGAGATTGACCCGCAAATTCAAGAGAAATGGACGGGTGAAAAAATAAAAAATAATTTTTCAGAGATCGCCCCAAAACTTATTGAAATGATGATGGCGATATCAAAAACTAAAACCAATCAGGATTTACAGGAAAGATTTCAGTTGTTTATAGATGAAGATATTGCGGGAGGCGTTAGTGAAGTTTTAACAAAACAAATAAAAAAATATTTATCCGCGTTGACTGCCATAAAACATAATAATAATGAGATTTCAATGTTTCTTAAAAATTTAGAAATAACCAAAGGAAAGCTCGAGAGGGTTAATCAAAATAATGGAAGTATCCCTTTGAGTAATATCATAGTTATAGCGGATTCTAATAACATAGATAAAATTCAAAATACGGACAAGTTCGGGCTTTTTGCTGGGATTGACACGTCAGAATATAAAAATGGGAATTATTATTTTCCATTGCCTGAGATAATTTTATTTGCCACCGCGAAATATTTATCGCGCGACGAAAAACTTCTTTATGAATATTACAATAATATCCCTTATTCCATGTCTATAGAAAAAATGTCAAGCGATGAATTAACTAATTTATTTAAAAATAAAACCGCGCGGTTTGTTATAAAGTTAATTCCTCCAGCTAGGCCTTTTGACACGGCAATATTTTCGGATATTATAGCGCATGTTAAAGATGTATTGAGTAAGGCTTAAACCCGTATTTTGCAATAGGCCGCCGGTAAAATGTCTCTAAATTTTTGATATTTTTGCGAGCAAGCCTTGTATTATCAAAAATTTAGGACATTTTTTTCGAGTAATCACTAAGCGGTTAGTAATAAACCTTTATGTGTCCTTTTGCCCCCATCTTACCATTCCCCCGGAAAGCGTGAATCCATGAGTGTCTCAGCTAACAAACTGTCATTTCGGAATTTGCCGTAGGCAAATATCCGAAATCCATGGAAGTCTCGATTAGAAATCTAATCTCTATTTTAGATTTTAAAAAATTATTTTTCTGAAACCTTATCCCACCTGTATGGATTCCTGCTTGCGCAGGAATGACAGAATGGAAAACGAGAATGACTGGGACAATTATCAAGCGCTTAGTGAATACTTTTTCGAAGTCTATTACAAAATCCGGGTTAAACCGAAAAACCGCGTTTCGATATAGCGAATAATGCGAATCTCTGCGGCTAAAATGTTCTAAAAAAAATATTTACGCACCTATCAAATGGTGCGGATACTATTTTTTTTTAACATTTTAGCATTCTTCATCTATGTCTAAACGCGGTTTTTAGAATAATAATTTTTCGTCTTGGCTTATTTCTAAAGTTTCAACGAATTTTATAATAGAATCATAAGTTTTGAATTGAATATATTTTTTCATTATATCGTTCATATTTTTAAAGCCTTTTAAATACCAGCTTACGTGTTTATACATGCGCGGGATATTTCTTCGTTCATTTCCGTATTTTACCGCTAATTCAAAATGCTCTAATATTATTTTTTTCTTTTCTGTAAAATCCGGAGCTGGAATATTTTCATTCTGCGCGCGGCTATAGATATCTCTAAAAATCCAAGGTTTACCAAGCGAGCCGCGTGCTATGAATACGCCGTCGCATGATGTTTGTTTTAGTACGTCAAACGCGTCATCTGGAGTGAAAATATTTCCGCTCGCGAATACCGGAATTTTTACTGTTTCTTTTATAGCGCGCGTTAGTTCATGGTCGGGTTTTCCTTTGTACATTTGCGTTTGAGTGCGTGGATGTATCGTAATAGCGCGCGCGCCTTCATCTTCTGCTATTTTAGCGGCAGTGACACAGTTTTTCGTGTTATCATCCCAGCCCGCGCGGATTTTAATTGTTACAGGCACTTTTAAATTTTTTGTCAGGCATGATATGATATTTTTAAATTTTTCTAAATCTTTTAGAAGAGCACTGCCTTTTCCGAGCCTTGTAACTTTATGCGCCGGGCATGCGGAGTTTAGATCAATAAGTTTAGCGCCGTTATCTTCGCATAGTTTTGCCGCGTGTAGAATCTTTTCTTCTTCAGCGCCGACAATCTGGACGCCTAAAGGCGAGTCCTCATCAGGATGGGACATCATTTTTAATGTTTTAAGATTTTTATGGAAAATGCCGTTTACATCGATCATTTCAGTGAAAGCGAATCGGCATCCATATTTTCTGGCAATTAATCGAAAAGGGATATCTGTGTTTCCCGCCATAGGCGCGAGTATGAATTTAGCCTTTAGCATTTCTTCTATCATTTTTTATTTCCAGTATTTTTTTGTATTCGTTTGTTATGTTATCGCATGTTGATTTATCTAATTTTTTCATCTTTATTTTTTACTTTTTTTAGTTTTTTTATTGGGATTTATTTTTACTAGGTCGCGTACGTCCATTATGCCGGCACCGTATACTTTAGAATTATTTCGTACATAGTTATCGTTAGATGCCACAATTATTTTAGAGTGTTTAGAAAGTATTTTTGCCGTTTCAATTACTTTATCATCGCCTTTGCCGGTGTTTGAAAAAATTTGTATTTTCCCGCCAAGGTGTTTTGAGATAGGGGAGTGATGTTCATCTTTACCGTCAAATACAACGATGGCTCTATCTATTAAGCCGTTGTGTCTGACATAATTCTGCGCGTATTCTAAGATAGTTTCACGCGCCTCTAATAAACTTTTATTTAATTTTTCTTTTATTTCCGGAATCGCGTAAATAGCGTTATAGCCGTCAATAACAAGAATTGTCATGGATAGTTTCTCCTCGTAATTTATTTTTTTTGGCGTGAGGTTACCGCAAAATATTATTTTATCAGATTTTTAATTATTATGCCGAAGTTTTTATAAATTTAATAAAAACGTATAAAGTTCTCTCGTTATTATTTTTTAATTTATGATAGAATATGCCGCTGTAACACGGGAGTATATTTATAAAAAATAAAGGAGGCATACATGCTTATATCTGGAATAATTATTTCTATGATATTGTCTTATCTATTAGGCTCAATCCCTACTGGATATATTTTCGCGAAGACATTAAAAAATATTGATATCAGGGAACACGGAAGCGGCAATGTAGGGGCTACTAATGTTTTTAGGACTATTGGTAAAATTCCCGGGATAATTGTTTTTGTTATTGATTTTTTAAAAGGATTTTTATCAGTCATAATAATTCCTTTAGTTATAGTTAAAATTTTTTCTATTCATGTGGCATATGAATATAATGGAATATTTTTGGTTTTATGCGGCGCTAGCGCTATTATTGGCCATATATGGACAGTTTTTTTAAATTTTAAAGGAGGTAAAGGTGTTGCCACAACCGCGGGAGTTATAGGAGGAATAGCGCCATTAATTTTTATATCATCATTCTTAGTATGGATTATTGTTTTTTATTTATGGAAATATGTCTCACTTGCCTCTATTCTTGCCGGAATATCCCTCCCAATATTCAGCGTTATTTATGGCGCTGATTTTTATTTTGTTTTATTTTCAGGAGTCTTTTCAATTGTTGGTATTTTGAGCCACCGCGCAAATATAAAACGCCTTTTATCTGGTGTTGAAAACAAAATTAGTAAATAGAAAAAAAGCTTGCTCAAAAGCACTTGTTTTTTATTTGCAATGCGTGTATACTATATTTGTGTTAAGGGAAGATAAAGAATTTATGTAAAAACTTTTTTAAAGACGATATAATGTAGTTTTTGGTAAAATAAAATTAGGGAGGTGATTAACATGAAGGAGTTGGTTTATAAAACAATAGAGGGAAATGATCCTATAAAAAAAGAAATATCAATTGAAGAATTAGAAAATAAAAATTATTTGGATATAAATAAAAAATGGTCTTGTAAGTACTTTATAAAATCTAGATATGAAGGTACTTCTATTAGAGATATTAAGGAATGGATAGCAAATAATAAGAATTGTAATAGGAATATAAAAAGTTTCAATGTGTTAAAATTTATAGATAACCGCACTGGAGAGACAAAGATTTTATGCAAAGCTATTGGAGAATTTTTTGTTGTGCATAATTTAAAAGTTGTAAAAATTTTGTATGTAAACGCGATACGTATTCATATAACTCCTAAAAAAGAAAGGAGCGTGTGAAATGCGTTTTATAAAATTAATATTTTTGCGTATTAAAAATTTTTATAGAAATAGTGCGCTTGTGGCGTTAGTGGCTTTATATAAATTAGCAGTCATTAAAAGATATCTTTTGTGGCAGGAAAAAAAAATCATAAAACATAAACCAAAAGTTTAGGTGCTTTTCAATTTTGTATCTATTTATCCAACACTTTTTTATGGCCTATCTCAGTGAAAATAACAGGTTTTTCTCTTTTTGTTTCCATATAATTTTTAATAGATGAATTCCATTTGTCAAAGCCATTTTGGATTTCACTTAGCGGCGAGTAATAATTTTCCGCGACAGAGAAATAACAATTTATGGCGATATAATCTATATCCGGCCATTTTTCTATTATTTTGTAATTATTCCAATCACATGTGAAAACAATATTTCCGCTATATTTTCTTTTAGTTTTCATTATGATGTCCTGCCAGTGGTCGGTTCTATTGAGTGTCATAAAAAGGCCTTCCCCGACACTAAAAAAATCAATTTCGTATTTTTGAGCTAAATCAGCGTAGTGAAGTATGAATTTTTCATAGCTAGTAAACCATTTTTTCCAGTCTTCTTCATTGGAAAACCCGATATCTTCGCGTGAGTAGGTGTTTTCCTCATTGTTTATTATTTTTATTTTAGGTATTAAAACTATTTTTAGGCCTGCTTTTTTGGCGTTTTTTATACTGGTTATTAGATTATTATCCGCTGTGATTTGAGCGTTTTTATTTTTTAATATCCCGTAGCTGTTTATTGGAAATATTTCAAAAGAATTGATATTGGTTTGATAATAAATTACGTCTAGTTGTGTGTATTTTATACCGCTTTTTTCTCGAAGTTCAGAAAGAATTTTTCGAAAGTCGCTGTAATAAAATCCTTTTTCTTCCCATTTGGGGCATATAATGCCTTTTTCAAATACGTCCGGCATTTCCCATAAAATTTTATGCGCGCAGGAAGATAGTAAAAAAGCAAGGCAAGGGGATATGATAAATATGAAAATTTTAAAGATTTTTGATAGTTGTGTTTTTTCTTTTGTATTCATGTATTTCCTTTGTTTGTAAAAAGTTTTGAATGTAGCGATAGCAAAACATTATCTAATAAAAGCTCTTGAGACGCAAAATGTTTTTTAAAATCCCAAAATCCCGCGCCATGCGTTAGCAAAAAAAAATCTAGTTTTTATTGTGTTTACAGCAGGGAAGATGTATTGTATAATATAAAAAATAACAATAATTAGTTTTTAAATTTGTTGTTTTATTTATTTTTTTTAGGGGAGGCGGAATGGAACTGCAAAAAGAATTGTTTCTTACAAGGTTGAGAAAATATATTTGGATGAAGTTAGTTGCTGTTATAGTCAGCGGATTATTTTTATATCAGGATATAGTCTGGGCAGGAGGAGAAGAAGTTTTAGCAAAAGCGTTTTCTCCTAAAGTCGCGGGGCTGGGCGCGCCGCTCGCGCAAGTTGAGAGGGCGAATAGAAATATTGATATTCCTTATAACATGGCTACAAAAGGAGAAGTTTTTTCAGGGAAAGACGACAGAATGATTTTTCATATTCAAGACGCGCACGCGTCTCTTTCAGCGCAATATTCAATAGTTGAGTTATTAGATAATTTATCTAAAAATTACAATTTAGATTTAATCGCGTTAGAAGGCGCTAGTGGATATATTGATACTTCAATTTTAAAAACATTTCCTGACGAAAAAATCAAAAAAGGGACAGCGGAATATTTAATGAAAGAGGGACGGTTAGGCGCGACAGAATTTTTTTCAGTCACGCGTGAAAAAAATATTCCTCTTTACGGCATAGAAGATAACACGCTGTATCAAAAGAACGTCCAAGATTTTTGCGCGGTAGTAGAGACACGGGCAAAAAAGCTTGAGATGATAGATAAACTTTTAGGCCAGTTAAAATCTTTAGAAGAAAAGATTTATTCAGAAGAACTCGCGGGATTTAACAAAACCGCGTGGGATCACAAAGAAAAGAAAATAACATTTTCAAAATATTGGGAAAATGTCCATTCGTTTATATCAAAATATAATGTTGATATAACAAAATATATAGAAGTAACAAGGCTTATCGGCTTAATCGAAGATGAAAAGAGAATAGACTTTAACAACGCCAATACCGAACGGCAAGAGTTAGTCGCTGTATTAAACGCCAAAATGAATAAAACTGATTTAGAAGAACTAGTAAAAAAATCAGTAGAATTTAAAGAAGAAAAAATCTCAGCATCCGGATTTCATCTATATTTGGCGGTATTAGCTGAAAAATATTCTATCAATATAAATGATTATACCAACCTCGCGAGATTCACAAAATATATTTCAGGATATGACCGATTAAATATTTTTATGCTGTATCAGGAAATAGAAAGATTGGAAAATTCTGTCAGAGAAAAAATTTATAGAACAAAAGACGAAGAGGCGTTATATGAGACAGTCGTTCTAATCTATATGCTTAAAAGGCTGTACAGCATGGAACTTACAAACGGAGATTATAGCGTAATAGAAAAAAATATGGCGTTTTATAACGCGGAAAAAATAAGTTTATTTTTAAAAGACGAGTGCGCGAAATACGGTGTTGCGATGGAAGAAGGATATGATATTGGTGAAATCTTAAGCGGAATTTCCGGCGCAATAGAATTTTATAAAACAGCTGTCGAGCGCGACAGTGCTATGATAAAAAATACAGTAGAGAGAATGACCAAAGAAAACAGGCGCGTTTCTGCGCTTGTAACAGGCGGATATCACACAGAGGGTTTAACAAAACTCATGAAAGAAAACGCTCTTTCATATTTAGTAATCGTGCCAAAATTTGAGGTAGGAAAAGAAAGACCGTATGTGGCGGTATTAACAAACAAGGTAAAACCGTATGAAAAATTATTAGAGACAGGAAAATATAATATCGCTGTACAGGCGTATTTTGCTGATGGAGATATCGCGCGAGTAAGAGAAATAGTGGCGTTAAATTTAGGCGGAGCGCGATTAGACGCGAAAAGAATAGAAGGAATTATTGCTACATGGAAAACCGCGTATAACGTTGTATACAACAATGCCACGGAAGAACAACGGGCAGGCAGACTCCCCTCTTCAGCATTTGATACTATGCTGGACAATGTAAAGGTAGAGAAAAAAGGCGACACAGCGTCAATTGTATTTACAACCGATGCTGGCAAAATATTACTACAGGTTCAAAAAACTAAAGACGGCGGATGTGAACTAATAACGCCAAAAACACCGAAAGATAAGAGTGCTTCAACAATAAAAACAACGATTGAAAAACAAGAACTCGATAAACAATTAATTGAACAACTAATAAAACAATTTGAAAGCAAAAGCGATGTAACACAGGAAGATATCTTAGATAAACTCCGTGCAAAAAATATTGATACTACTACCATAACCACTGCTTTAGAAAAGTTCATAAAACAAGTGTTACTGGCATTGGCGGATAAAAAGGATAAGACTATAAAAGAAATAAATAATCATGATAAAAATTTAACATTGGGTACTAATAAAAAAAAGGATGAAAGATTAGAATCAAGAGTTAAAACAGCCCCCGTAGAAAGTAATAATAGTTTTAAAAATATACTGTTGCCATTCATTGGTACATTAGTTACAGTGTTTTTTGATGGTGCGGGACACGCCATGGCGGTTATATCATCTGCGGTAACTGGCGATGGTGTTGGCGCACTTATTTTATCACTCCCTATTCAGCTTTGGGTATTATTTGGGGTTATTGGAGTAGGTTTGGCTATTTTTTTTACTTGGCCGAAGATAAAACAATTTAAGTTTGATAATTTAGTAATATTGGGGGTTATTTTATTTCTTTTGTCTTTGATTATTTATCCTAAAATTATTCGTACTTTTAAATCACAACAAATTAAAAATATAGAAAAAAAAGAACAAAAAAAAATAGAAATAAATAATATTATAAATAAAAACCCCACAAACGATAAAGATAAACAACAGAAACAAGAAGCGTATCCAAATTTTCTGGGATGGAGAAACTACGACAATAATCAGCTTGTTGATGTACCCATTGATTTTGGCGCGGTGAACGAACTAGGGTTACCAGAAAAAGTAGTTAGAAAATTTAATTTAAGCAGAATATTGTATGCGGAGAAAGAGACGTATGATATAAACGGGAATGTGATTAAACGTAGGTTTGTTAACGATGCTTTGGGCAAAGCAGAGTATAATTCTGATTTTTCTGAACAAAATTATTTTTACGATGAAAACAACAATCTCTTATGGGAAATCTCTGGCGCATATTTGACAAGATATACATATTTAAATGGAAAAAAAGTTAAAGAAGAACATTATATAAAACAGTTTAAGGATTATACGATAGTATATGTGCCGTCAAATAAAATTGAATATAATTATGAAGGGAGTGGCCGTTTAAAAGAGATGACAACTAGTATATATAAGGATGGAGTGTATACACGTATAAATATTAACAAATATCAATATGATGGGGATAAATTAATTAAAGATATGTGCTATGCTTTTAATAAAGCAACGGGTGAGGCGGTTGCGGAATATTTAAAAACGTATGAAATAATACCAAATAAATCCATAGAGACTACCTATGCGTATAAAGATGAAAAAAAAGGCATGGAAATTCAAGATGTGCATATAGAAAAACATTTTGCTGATGGTAAGCTTCAAGAAATAATATTCTTATCCGGCCCCTTGGAAAGTAAAAATTTTCTTTTAGAAGGATATGATAATGATTGGATGTATGGAGAAAAAAGGGTATATAAATATGATCCTGTAACAGGAAAGTTACGTGAGATAATTTTCTATAGATTAGAATCTAATAAATGGGAAAAGAGTTCTTGTGAGTTTTATCCTGATGAAAATGGCGTATTTGATCTTAGTGAGTGGAAACAAGAAAAAGTAGATGCGGTGCAAGAGAAAACAAGTGCAACTTTTGAGACTACAAGTAGTAACGATAAAAATGTAAAAAGAAAAATAATTTTTAAAACTACAGTTAAAGAATATACGGTTAATTATACGGAGATGACTGGCGATTTTGGTAATACGATTATTATTGAAGTTATAAATAAAAAAAGCGGTAAGCGAAAAGGTTGTTATATCAAAAGTTCAGATGGAGGAATAGTCTTGAGTGAAAATCTTAAAGAGATTGAACCCATTATTAAAACAGCTGACGAAATAATGAAAAAAAATATTGATGACAAAAATAGTAGCAATAATATTACAGGTAAGGATTTATCACAAAAATTCCGTTTCCCTGATTTTATCTGGCAGAATTTTAAGGAGTTGTTAAAGACCCGCGTAGGAAAAGATGTTTACGAACTTGTGAAAACTCACGGCCTCGCGTGGATAGATGCGAATGGTGAAATTCATTGTATTGATGAAATTATTAGGGATAAACAATTGGCGCAGAGTGTATGGCGCTCCGCGATGGACGCTATAAACGCGTCTAAAAAAGA
>JYNY01000380.1 GCA_000954095.1 Candidatus Omnitrophus magneticus
AAAATGTTTTAGCAAAATTATTTGGTGTAAAACGTTTACCAGAAGCGGCTACTACACTTACGCGAATGTTTAATAGGATAAAAACATTGGGATTAGTGGAAAATTTATCAGCAGGGCTTTGGAAGTATTTAGATATACTTATTCCGTGGTCAGAAATTAAAGAAGATTGGATAGGATTTGATTCTACAGTAATAGAACGATACGGGATACAAGAAGGTTCAAAAAAAGGATATAATCCTAAAAAAAAAGGCAGGCCATCGCATCATCCATTGATGGCATTTTTGAATAAAAATAAATATATAATCCAATTATGGAATCGTAGTGGCAATGCGAATTCTGTGAATAATATACATAATTTTTTTGAGGAAACAATGGCGCGGATAGCCAATAGAATATCCGTACTTGGAATACTCGCCGACAGCGGATTTTACGATAAGAATTTTATAGAAATGTTAGAAAATACTAATAAACAATATATAATTGCGGTACGGTTATATTCTACAGTGCAAAGTAAAATAGAGAGTATAACAAATTGGCAAGAAATAACGAAAGGGATAGAAATAGCAGAATTTGAATTTGAGCATAAAGAATGGAATATGAAGCGGCGCTATATTGTAGTGCGGCAATCCATTCAAGAAAGAGAAAACGCAACAGGAAAACAATTGACATTTTTTCCTGATTTAAAGGAATATCGTTACAGCGTTTGGATAACTAACTCTAAAGAAAAAGCGGAAGAAGTGTGGCATTGTTATAAAGAACGAGCAAATGACGAGAATACGATAAAAGAATTTAAAGAAGATTTTGCTCTCGGCGGATTTTGCTTAAATAATTTTTATGCTACAGAATCGGCAATGCTTATAAGAATGCTAGTATATAATATTTTTGTATTGTTTCGTTTCGCAGTAATGGGGCAAAGAGAAACAAGAGAACGGTTAAAAACATTACGGTATAAGTTTTTTGTTGTACCCGCGCATTTTGGAAAGCATGGTAGGGAATCTCTTTTAAGACTCTCTGTAACAACCGAACATATTCGACAAAAATTTAGACAGTTTTTTAAAAATATAGAACAACATATTTTTAACTGCAATGCATTTGAAAATACAGTCGTTAACTAAGCATAAAAAAATAATATGATTATGATTTTTTACTAAAAAATATATAAAATTTGGGTTTCAACTGCAGTTTTTGGGTTAAAATATTCAGGCCATGCTTTCCAAGCTGTTACAAAAAATTCTAATGCTTTTTTGTTATCCCCTGTTTTTAGAAAACGCATACCTTCTAAAAAACTTTGAGCGAATAGTTCTATGTCTTGACGAGTTCCTTTATCGCGTAGTAATTCAGCTAGACGAGCATTAACACCATTATATCTATCAAAAGAAAAAAAAGATTTTTCATTAGGCAGGTTTTCCGCAACGCCAAAAATAGTGATAGAATTGATTAAAATTGCTATAAAAATACTTACTATAAAATTTTTACAATATCTTCTAAGCATCTTCTTACTATTTCTTTTACCGCGCGAACGGCATAAAACGCCGCCGGGGTTTATTATACAGGGGCTTTATCATAAAAACTGATAAGGCTTAAAACTTTATCAATTTCAAAAGGCTTATAAATTATTTCAGACGCTTTTTCTTCCAACGCTTTATGAACAAGTTCATCAACCGAATATCCTGTCATCATTATTACTGTTGTTTCAGGCCGAAGTTTCATAACCTCACGCAATGTCTGTATACCGTCAACTTCAGGCATTCTTATATCAACAAAAAGAATATCAAACTTCTTTTTTCTGATCAATTCTATGGCTTGCGATCCTCCATAACAACTTTCCGCGAAATAGTGGTTAGCGCGCAGTATATCACAAAAAACATCAGCAAAATCTTTATTATCATCAACAACGAGTATATTATGTTCCCTGATTTTCATAATAAAAACCCTCCCTTTTTCCAGCACCTTTACCTAGTTTTCTTTAAAGTCTACACTATGAATATTTAATTGTCTAGAAAAGCGATTTTTTTTATAATCAATATTTTAAATTTTATGGATGAAAGGACTATTCTAGGCCTATTGCAGGCCCATTTTTCCCTTACGGTACGCAAGAAGAAAAGCGCTGACAATAATAGGATCAAACTGTGTTCCGG
>JYNY01000381.1 GCA_000954095.1 Candidatus Omnitrophus magneticus
GGCTGGGATGTCCATGTATTCCGTATATTTTTTTTTAAAAAATTACGGAATGACAAAATGTCCTAAGCCGTAAAACATGTCGTCGGCATTGTCATTCCTGCGCAAGCAGGAATCCATACAGGTTACAGAAGATTACAGAAAAAAGATTTTTTGGAATTTAAAATTGAAAATAAATTTTCGCGGCGGAGATGTCCATGGATTCCGTATATTTTTTTTTAAAAAATTACGGAATGACAAAATGTCCTAAGCCGTAAAACATGTCGTCGGCATTGTCATTCCTGCGCAAGCAGGAATCCATACAGGTTACAGAAGATTACAGAAAAAAGATTTTTTGGAATTTAAAATTGAAAATAAATTTTCGCGGCTGGGATGTCCATGGATTCCGTATATTTTTCTTCGAAAAATTACGGAATGACAGAATGGGAAGAGGGAAACGCAGAATATTCTAAGCCGTAAAACATGTCGTCGGCATTGTCATTCCTGCGCAAGCAGGAATCCATACAGGTTGCAGAAGATTGCAGAAAAAAGATTTTTTGGAATTAAAAATTAAAAATAAATTTTCGCGGCTGGGATGTCCATGTATTCCGTATATTTTTTTTTAAAAAATTACGGAATGACAAAACAAGGGTTATTACTAACCGTTTAGTGCTTTCAAGATTTTGAGATTGCAGAATGCCTTGCGGGTAGATTTTAAACTAGCGGGGCAATGGTGGTGGGAATTTAGAAAAATCTATAGCATGTTGTTATAGATTGGGCGGGCCTAGGATAGGGCGCGTACTCCTCCCGGCGCGCGATTATTCTAGGCAGATGCCTTGTTCTGAAAAGGTGTTATATTGTGACGCTACCATGAGAGCGCGCATAATAAATCCAAAAACTGTAGTTCGCTATGACAAATAACGTGAATCTCTTAGCTCGAATTCCGTCATTTATAAGAATAGACAGCTCTGGCAATTGATAAAGATTCAATTGTCAGCGTATGGGGTCTCCGTCAAATTTTATAAAAAAATTTATTCTTTCTAAAATTTTTCTTGCCCATTCTTAGGAATTCTCCCGGCTAAAAGGCGTAAAAAATGTTGGCGCACCGCATCAAATGTTGCGCTTACGAATTTTTTAAAGTCTTTTATTTAAAACATTTTAGCTTTTTTTATTTATGGGGAACTGCATTTTTCGCGTTGATTTTTGATACATTTTTACACGCTGATTGACACCACAAAAAATTTAATATCAACTTAATAAATGCGGGGCCGACCTTTTGCCTAAAACACAGTAAAATAGCCAATTTATATCTCGAATAGCGGAAGATGGGATAATGTTTTTTATATTCGCAACTTGAATTAGTAGGGGTTATAGCAACCATTATGAGGGCATATACGCGTCTCATAATGGTTGTTCCAATTTGTTGGCTAGTATGTTAATCGCATTTTTTAAAATCAAATTTGAAAAAAGTAAATATTGAAAATAATACTAGCACGATTCCCCACCAAGATATTTCAGGAGTATAAGGAGTTTGTTGAGAACTACCTTGTATCGCGAAAGCAAAATCTTGAGTAGGGAGATATTGTTTTTTATAGCTTGATGATCCTCCGTAATATGGATCTCCTTCGTACCATCTTAAAATTTCATTTCCTCCGTCAATAATTTTAAAAATATAATAACTATTTGGATTTAATATAATATTTTCCACATCAAAAATAACCCATTGGCTAGTTGTGGATTTTTCGAGTACAGCATATTGCGGTTCAGAAAATAAATTGTTTGATATTTCATTGTATATATCATTTGGGGTCTGCATTTGGTACATTTCTATCGCGAATTGGTATGTGGTAAAATAATTTCCCATAATCCATATTTTTTCTAATGTGTAGCCTTCATTTTCGGTACTCCAAGATTGTCCAAAATTTCTGTTACTTTTAGCTATAGCTTCAAATACTTCTTCCGTAGGATTCATTATTTTAATGTCAGGACCTGAAGGGGCAATAGTGGTACCTGTCATTTGTGTTGGCACTATAGCCGCGTGGGTTTGCGGGATAGCTAATAATGCGGTAAAGAAAGAAATAATAATTGTTATAAGTTTTATATTCATTTTTCCCTCCTTTTTAAGGAAATAACATTTAATCATTATCAATATCAAGTATACATAATGTATTTTTAAAATGCAAATTTTTTAGTATTTTTTTTGTTTTAACAAAAAAACAAAATAGAAGAAAGATTAAACCGATGAAATGATCAGGCATTCTGAAGTATTTTTTTGATAACCGTGTAGTGATTACAAAATTATTGACAAAATTATTTATTTATGGTTAAATTATACTAGTTTAATGATAGTATTAGTAGTAATTATTTGTAGCCCAGAAAAATTATTATTATCCGATATGGACAATGATATTTTTGGGGTTGAAAGGGAAGATAGAAATGGAACATCCAAAACGTTCATTTTTTAAAGCGTTGAGTTGGAGAGTAGTCGGGCTTATCATTACGATAATTACGATTTATCTTTATAGCAAAAAAATAAAAGACGCGTTAGCTGTAGGGCTTATATCTGATCTTATTAAATTTGGTATTTATTATTTTCATGAAAGAGCGTGGAATAAAGTAGATTTTGGCAGGGAGAAAAAAGAACCGGAGTATAACATATGAATTCAAGAGAAAAGCAGAATATGGAATTATTTTCTTATATAGAAAATTTGGATAACCGTAAACTTGAAGAAATCATTTTAAAATTAGCGCAGGTTTTTGGTTCTGAAAAAATTGTTTTCGCGTCAAGTTTGAGTATTGAGGATCAGGTGATAACGGATATAATCGCGAAAAAAATTAATAATATTAAAATTTTTACTTTAGATACGGGAATGCTTCCAAAAGAAACCATAGAGTTGATAGATATAACAGAAAAAAAATATAATATTAAAATTGAACGCGTTATGCCGGATGAAACAGCGGTTCTTGAAATGATAAGAATTCATGGCGCGAATTTGTATTATGAAAGCGTTGAAAAGCGGAAGTTATGCTGTCATACTAGAAAAATACTTCCTTTATTAAAACGTTTAGCCGTAGTGAATGTGTGGATAACAGGGCTAAGGCGGGAACAATCAATAACCAGAGAACATGCGGGTAAAATAGAGTTTGATGAAAAATTCGGTATTATCAAAGTTAATCCTTTAATGTATTGGACAACACAGGATGTATGGAAGTATATTGGTGAAAATAATGTGCCGTATAATGTTCTTTATGATAGAGGGTATCAAAGTGTAGGATGCGCGAGTTGTTCGCGCGCGGTAAAGCCTGGAGAAGATTTGCGTTCAGGCAGATGGTGGTGGGAAGACCCGTCCCGCAAGGAATGCGGGTTACATATCAATCCTAAGAATGAAACAAAAGCAAGGAAAAATGAATCAGCTTGAACAATTGGAATCTCATAGCGTTTATATTTTACGGGAAGCATACCGTGAATTTAAAAGTTTATGCATGCTTTGGTCTATAGGTAAGGATAGTACTGTTTTATTGTGGCTCGCGCGTAAGGCGTTTTTCGGGCATGTGCCGATTCCTCTTGTTCATATTGATACAAGTTTTAAAATTCCGGCGATGATTGAATACCGCGATAAGCTGGCAAAAGAGTGGCATTTAAATATTTTGTACGGAGAAAATTCCATAGCGATTAAAAATAAAGAAACTTTTCCTGATGGAAAAGTTGATAGAATTACATGTTGCAAAAAACTCAAAAGCGAAGCGCTTAAAAAAACTTTAAGCGGAGAGTGGCCTAGGTATAAGTATAGCCGCGAGTTAGGCAAATATGTTGAAGATACTGATAAAGCGCCGTATACAGGCGTTATTGTGGGAGTACGGGCGGATGAAGAGGGATCACGGTCAAAGGAAAGGTATTTTTCTCCGCGCGATAAAGAAAATGAGTGGGATGTCGGGAATCAGCCTCCGGAATTTTGGAACCAATATAAAACAGATTTCGCGCCGGGAACGCATGTGCGCGTGCATCCGTTATTGGATTGGACTGAAGCGAATATTTGGGAATATATAAATAAAGAAAATATTCCGGTAATTCCTTTATATTTTGACCAAGGGGATGGCAAACGGTATCGTTCATTAGGGTGTTATCCATGCACAAAACCTGTTGAATCAAAAAGTAAAACAGTTGTAGATATAATTACGGAATTAAAAAGCGGAAAATTTTCAAACATCGCGGAACGTTCAGGGAGAGAGCAGGATAAGGAGGACGGCGGGTTAGAGACATTAAGGCGCGATGGGTATATGTGAGAAATTAGTAATCACTAAGCGGATGGTAATTGCAAGCTTGATTATTAACGTTGTGATTTTCCATGAAGCAGGAATTTATATATGGTATAACCATTTCAAAAACATCATAAAACCCGCATGGATTCCCGCTTTCGCGGGAATGACAGAATGGGAAGAGGGAATGACAAAAAAGGAAGAGGGAATGACAAAAAAGGAAGAGGGAAAGACCGTATGGGAAGCGGGGATAACAGAATTGTTGGCTGAGACCCTTATGGATTCCCGCTTTCGAGGCTGTGTCACAACTACGATTTTTTATTTTTTAAAATTTTTTCACTCCCTTTTTACCTGTATGGATTCCTGCTTGCGCAGGAATGACAACGGGTTGACGCTATTTTTACTAGCTCAACTCCACTTTTAAAATGCGATACTAGTTGTGACACAGCCTCTTTCGCGGGAATGACAGAATGATGTTTTCTAAGGGATATAGAAAAGTTTATTACTAACCGCTTAGTGCTTACAGAAATTATGAGCTCGGAGCGCGGGTTTATTTTGTCAGGCGCCGGGCCGGGCAATAATTTTTAGTGAAAAATCGGAGACAAAAAATATGAATCGTGAACAAATGAATATAGTTGTAGTCGGGCATGTGGACCATGGAAAAAGTACAGTCATAGGCCGGCTTTTAGCGGATACTGATTCTTTGCCGAAGGGTAAACTTGATATGGTGAAAGCTATTTGTGTTAAAAACGCGAAACCGTTTGAGTACGCGTTTCTTTTAGACGCGCTTAAAGATGAGCAAACACAAGGTATTACAATAGATTCAGCAAGATGTTTCTTTAAGACAGCCCAAAGGGATTATATTATTATTGACGCGCCCGGCCATATAGAGTTTTTAAAAAATATGGTAACAGGCGCTTCACATGCGGAAGGGGCGCTTTTAGTAATAGATGCTAAGGAAGGAATACAGGAGAATTCTAAACGTCACGGGCATATGCTCGCGATGCTTGGAGTTAAACAAGTAGTTGTCCTCGTGAATAAAATTGATTTAGTGAATTATGATGAAAATATTTTTAGTTCGATAGAACGTGATTATTCAAATTTTTTAAAAGGGCTTCAAGTGGTGCCTTTAAGGTTTATTCCGATAAGTGCTTTTTATGGTGATAATATAATATCAAAATCTAAAAATACAGCTTGGTATGAAGGCCCATCAGTGCTTGAACAATTAGATGGTTTTTCTAAACAAAAAGGAAAAGATGCTCTTTCGTTTAGGTTCCCGGTGCAGGATATATATAAATTTACCGGAGAAGGGGATGACCGAAGAATATTCGCCGGCACAATTGAATCAGGCAAAATAAAGGCCGGAGATAAGGTTATATTTTTTCCATCATTTAAAGAATCCGTCATAAAATCAATAGAAGAATTTAATGCTCCGGCTAGGAGCGACGCGAGAGCGGGCGCGGCAGTCGGGTTTACTTTGACTACGCAGATATACATTAAACCGGGAGAAGTAATGGCCAAACTAGGTGAAAAAAAACCGGAGACAGCTAGAAGATTCAAGGCTAATATATTTTGGGTGGGAAGAGCGCCTTTAATAAAAAATAGGACATATAAGTTAAAGACCGGCACAAATAAGGTGAGCGTAAAACTCGCGGAGATAAAGACTGTTTTAGATTCTTCTCTATTAACGGCTTTTCAAAATAAAACGCAGGTTGATAGGCACGATGTGGCGGAATGTATTTTTGAAACAGCGCATCCTGTTAGTTTTGATGTTGTCGGGACTATAGAAACTATGGCTAGGTTCGTGATTGTTGATAACTATGAAATATCCGGCGGTGGAATTATTTTATCAGCTCTTTCTGACGAGGAAACAATCCTTAATGAACATATCGCTAAGAGAGAAATATTGTGGGAACGCGGATTTGTTTTGGATATTGACAGGGTGCGGGAATACAGGCATCGTTCAAAATTTATTGTTTTTACTTCTAGCGGAAAATTAGATGAAAATAGGGTTACTCAGATTGCTAAAGCTGTTGAGAAAAAATTATTTGATGATAAATTTAAAACATATTATTTAGGCCTGCCGAGTATTAGTTCTGGAATGTATTCTGATATTATCGGTTCTTCCCGTTATGAAGAACGTGAAGAAGAAATCAGGCGTCTCGGTGAATTAGCCCGTATATTGACCGGAGCCGGCCTTATTTTTATCACAGTTCTTTTTGATGTTGATGATTATGATGTTGAAAAATTAAAACTTTTAAACGCGCCTAATGAAATTTTGGTTATTAATGCCGGAGAAAATAATTTTAATAAATTTAAAATTGATTTGGAAATACCGCAGGATGAAGAACTTGAGCAGGCGGTAAGCAGTGTCTACTCATTGTTGGAAAAACATGAAGTAATTTTGGAATATTATTTATGATGAAATATTTACCTATAGGCTTGAATGTGTCCGGTAAAAAAATTTTAGTAGTCGGCGCGGGAAAAGTCGCGTTGCAAAAAATAAAAATTTTAAAAAATTTTGATTGCCGCGTTACTATCGTCGCGCCAAGTGTTTATAATCAGGTTCAAATTATAGCCGATGAAGTGATTATTGGGGCGTATCAAGCGCGTTTTCTGAATAATATTGATTTAGTTTACGCGTGCACAAATAATTTTGTTATTAATAAAAAAATCGCGAAAGACGCGCGGAAAAGAAAAATTTTAGTTAATGTCGCGGACAATTCAGTGTTAAGTGATTTTATTTCACCGGCGCTTTATATTGATGAACCTATGATAATTGCCATAAGTTCTGACGCGCGAGCGCCAAAGGCTAGTAAAAATATGCGTGACAAATTAAAACAGGTTTTACGGGATGATAAAGTTTCAAGGGATAAATAATAGTTTTTCTCTGGAGGAGCGGGAACAATATTTGTACCGTCTTAGAAAAGAAAAAGTTTTTGAGTGTGTGCCGCATGTTGTTTTAAACACATGCGCCAGAGTTGAGGTTTATTACGGAGACGGCGGGGCTACTGAAGAAATTATCAGGCATTTATATAAAGTTACTTCAGGTTTAGATTCTTTTTTTATTGGCGAGACCGCGATTCAAGGACAGGTAAAACGCGCGTATCTTCGCGCGCGGGAAGAAGGAACTTTGTCAAATGGGCTTAACCATCTTTTTCAGAGCGCGCTTCGCGCGGGGAAGAGAGTAAAAAGAGAAACATCTATAAGTAAAGGCGCTATGTCATATGAGACAGCTGTTTTGAATCTTATAAAACAAAGTGAAGTTAAGCTAGAGTCTGCTTCTATTATGGTGTTGGGCATGAATGAAATGAATGAAATAATTATAAAATATTTAAAAAAATATGGCGCTAAACATATTATGATAATGAGCCGTTCTTTTGATAAAGCTTTTTCTTTCGCGAAAAAATATGATTTAAAAGTTATGCCTATAGATGAACGGTATCATCATTTAAAACACGCGGATATCGTGATTAGCGCTACAAGCGCGCCGCATATTTTATTAGAAGAAAGCTATGCGCGGTTTAAACAAGGAGCTCTTTTAATTGATTTAGCCAGCCCGCGTGATATTGCCCCGGGAATAGTCAATAATAGGGATGTTACTTTATACAATGTTGAAGATATCGGCAGAATGTCGTTTAACGCGCGCGAGGAGAGGCTAAAAGAAAAAGTGCGCGCTGAAATAATAATAGAAGAAGAGACCGCGAAATATTTATTATCTCAAAATAGGCGGTCTAAAATAGGGGAGAAAAAGAAATCCGTATGTGTATACGAATAGGCTCAAGGCCAAGCAATCTCGCGCTTAAACAGGTAGAAGAGGTGAAAATAAAATTGGAAGAAAATTATAAAATTTTAAGCGCGCGGTATAGGCATTTAGACAAATTTTTTAATAATGGTGAAGTTTTATTTGATGTGGTAAGGATACGGACAAAAGGCGATAGCGATAAAATAACTCCCATAAGTTTAGTTGAAAACACTGATTTTTTTACAGATAAAATAGAAAGCGCGCTTTTAAATGGAGAGATTGACGCGGCAATTCATAGCGCGAAAGATTTAGAAGAAAGTGTGCCAAATGGTTTAGTAGTAGCGGGAGTTACGAAAACAATTAATGCTGGAGAGGCTTTTGTTTCGAAATGTAATTTCACTTTGGAGAATATCCCCAAAGGCAGTATCATTGGGACTAGCAGTATCTCCCGCAAAAATAATTTATTAAAATATCGGCCGGATATTGTTGTTAAAGATATACGCGGCAATATTGAAGAACGGCTGGAACAATTAAAAAATAATAGATATGACGCGGTAATTATGGCTATGGCCGCGCTTATTCGTTTGGGTATGAATGATAATAACTGTTTTTATGTTTCGGAAATACCGCGTGATGTAATGCCGAGCCATCCATTGCAAGGTTCTTTAGCAATAGAGGCTCGGCAAGACAGTCATGAAATTATAGAATTATTCAGGATTATAGATGGAAAGTAAAAAAAATAAATTCGGCATGGTTTATATAGTAGGCGCCGGTCCGGGCGATCTGGAATTAATAACAGTCAAAGGTTTTAATATTCTTAAAAAAGCAGATGTTGTTCTTTATGATTTTTTATCCAGTTTGGGATTTTTAAAATTTGTTCCCCAAAGATGCGAAAAAATTTGTGTTGGGAAAAGTGACGGTTTTCATATACTGGAACAAAAAAAAATAAATCAGCTTTTATTTGAAAAAGCTAAAGAGCATGAAGTTGTAGTACGGCTCAAGTCGGGCGATCCTTTTGTTTTTAGCAGGGGTATAGAAGAGGCGAGATTTCTGAAAAATAAAGGTGTTAATTATGAAATTATTCCCGGTGTGACTACGGCTTTTGCGGGTCCCGTGAGTTTTGGAATTCCTCTCACGGTTAAAGACAAAATACAGTCGGTTGCGGTTATAACAGGCAGAAAAAAATATAAGAACGCGGATATTTACGCGCCAAAGCCGCATAACGGGACAATTGTGTATCTTATGGCCGTATCGAATATTGCGAATATTGTTAAGGCGTTAATTAACGCAGGATGGGAAAAATCTACTCCATGTGCTTTTATAGAAAACGCTACTAAGAAAAATGAACGTTTAATTAAGGGGACTATCGCGGTAATAGAAAAATCAGCATTAAAAAATAAAGTTGTTTCGCCGTCTGTTTTAGTTGTGGGAGAGGTCTTAAAATATAGAGTATAAACCCGATAAATTTAAAAATAGGCATAGATTCATTAGGGAAATATTTATGGAATTATTGTTAGAGCAATTAATATATCCTATTTTTGTTAAAGATGGGATTAACGATAAAGAAGAAGTTTGTTCAATGCCGGGCGTTTACCGTTTTTCACTGAGCGCGCTTATTGGCGAGATAAAGAGATTGAAAGGGCTTGGGTTAAATAAATTTCTTATTTTCGGTATTCCTCGTAAAAAAGATATAAATGGAACTAGCGCGTATAGTGCTGATAATATAGTTTCTAGGGCTATAGAAATTATTAAAAAAAATATTTCTGATATTATTATATTCAGCGATATATGCCTTTGCGCTTATACAACACACGGCCATTGCGGAATTTTAAATAAAGAGAACGGAATTGATTTAGATTTAACCTTAGATGTTTTATCTAAGATAGCACTTAACCACGCGAGAGCCGGCGCGGATTATGTAGCGCCGTCAGCAATGGCAAAAGGACAGGTAAGGGCTATACGAGAGGTTTTAGATACGTATGGTTATCGCGGAGTAAAAATTATGGGATATTCCGTTAAATTCGCTTCAAGCGCGTATGGGCCGTTTAGAGAAATAGCTGATTCTAGCCCGCGTTTCGGGGATAGGAGAGCGTATCAGTTGGATTATAAAGATAAAGAGAACGCTCTTTCTTATATTGAAAGTGATATTATGAGCGGAGCTGATATTCTTATGGTGAAACCCGCGTTATGGTTTTTAGATATAGTGAGCGAGGCGAAAAAAAAATTTAATAAAGTTTTGGCAGTGTATAATGTTAGCGGAGAATATTTAATGGTTAAAAAGGCCGTAGAATCAAGGTATTGTAATGAAAAAAATATGGTTTGTGAAATTATGTCGTCATTTAAAAGGGCAGGCGCGGATTATATAATTACGTATCACGCGAAAGATATCGCGGAATGGCGGATGGAGTAGTTATGGAAAATAATATCACGAATGAAAGTTTATATAAAGAGGCTTCGGAATATATGGTTGGAGGAGTTAACAGCCCGATACGCGCGTTTAAATACGCTGGCATAGCTCCTTTAATTATAAAAAATGGCAGGGGTTCGAAAGTATATGATTATAACGGGAAAAGTTATATAGATTATGTTTTGGGATATGGCGCGATTATTTTAGGACACGCGCATCCTTTGGTTGTCAAGGGGCTAAAAAATAAATTAAATGATGGTTTTGTTTTTGGCGCTACAACTAGAGAAGAGATAGAGCTAGCGAAGATTATAAAAAGCGCGGTTCCTTTGATGGAAAAAATTCGGTTTGTTAATTCAGGTACTGAAGCTGTCATGGGCGCTATACGTTTAGCGCGCGCTTTTACCGGAAGGGACTTATTAGTCAAATTCACTAGTAGTTATCACGGTCACGCGGATTATTTATTGTGTGAAAAAAAAGTGCTTGAAGATGGCGTGATTCCTGTAAGTAAAGGCGTTACAGCTAATCTAATTAAGGACACAATAATTGCGGAGTATGGGAATATTGAAAGCATTAAAGATGTTTTCGCAAAATATGGAAAAAAAATAGCCGCGGTTATTGTTGAGCCTGTAGCAGGGAATTATGGGGTGATATGCCCTAACGTGGATTTTATTAAAACTTTAAGAAGTTTGACTAAACAATATGGAGCATTATTAATTTTTGATGAAGTTATTACTGGTTTTAGATTTGGGTTTTGGGAATTAGGAAGTATGTTTTGTGTTAGGCCGGATGTTATTGTTTTAGGAAAAATAATTGGAGGCGGTATGCCTATCGGCGCGTTTGGAGGACGTGAAAAAATAATGAATTATCTAGCGCCTTTGGGAGAAGTATATCAGGCCGGAACATTTAGCGGGAATCCTATTTCTATGGCTAATGGTATAAATACGTTGAAAATTCTTAATCAAGACACTAAGGCAAAATATAAATATTTAATTAATTATGGTATAACTTTGAGCTATGAAATAAAGAAAATAGCTTATAAATATGGGATTGGTTTAACTATGGGCGAGTTTTTAACAATGTTTAGTTTTAAATTTAAAACTAGAGAAATGTTTCATGATTTTTATAAAATAGCGATTGAGAACGGCGTATTTTTTGCGCCTAGTGAATTTGAAGCTAATTTTATTTCATTAGCGCATACAGAAAAAGATTTAAAAAAGACATTATTTGTTTGCGAGAAGGCTTTTAGAAAAATATCAAAAAAGGATTATCAATATGCCGAATGACGGGGAAATTGATTATGACGGTTTTAAAAAGCGCGGATTTTTGCGTTCAAAAGAAGACGGTTTTTTTATATTCAGGGCGAGAATGATTTGTGGAAATTTTAAAGCGGAACAGTTAGTAAAAATAGCGGATATTGCTTCTAGATATGCTAGGGGAATGGTTCATATGACAGTAAGACAGGGGGTTGAGGTTCCGTTTATTAGATTAAATGATATTGAGAATGTTGAAAAAGAAGCGCGTGAGGCTGGTATTTTAACCGGAACTTCAGGTCCTCGTTTACGCGCTGTGACAGTTTGTCCCGGAAATAACTGGTGCAAAAGCGGGCTTGTTAATACTTTTAAATTAGCTGAACGTTTGGAGAATGAACGCGGGATTTCGAGCGGTATGGAATTACCTCATAAATTTAAAATAGTAATATCGGGCTGTCCCAACACCTGTACGCGCGCGCAATGTTCTGAAATAGGAGTAACAGGCGCGGTAGATATTTCGGGTAATAAAAAAATAGGGTTCGCGGTTTATTTGGCCGGTTCCGGCGGGCGAATGACTAAGATAGGATTTAAATTAGATAAAATTTATTCAGAAGATGAAGTTTTAGATTTGATAGAAATTATTGTAAAGTTTTTTAAGGATAATGCTGAGCCGCGTCAAAGATTAGGCGCGCTTATTGAAAAAATAGGAAAAGACAATTTTTTGAAAGCAGTTGGAATAACTGTTTAGCGGGGCGTTTAAACATTTTATTTCTAACATCTTAGCATTCTTCATCTATCTCGAAACGTGTTTTCTCGATTAAAAGTATTCGCGCGAAAAATAAAAAATTAAAAATTTTTTTATTCTCGCGCCGGGAGTCCCAAACAAAGAAGGGAAATTATGAAATTATCAACAAGAACAATGTATGGCATGCGGTTAATGTTGTGTTTAGGCCTTAAATACGGAGAATCCGTAGCTTTATTGCGGGAAATAGCTGAAGAAGAAAATATTTCAGAAAAATATTTGAGCCAGATAATAATACCGTTAAAGTCAGCGGGACTAATTAATTCAACACGCGGCGCACGTGGAGGATATTATTTAGCAAAACATCCTAAGGATATAACCGTTGGAGATATTTTTAAGATTTTAGAGGGCCATTTAATAATAGAAACAGAAGAAAATTTTAAAGAAAAAATTCAGAGTAAAACTGAAAAAATTGCCGGTGAATTGTGGGACGATTTAGAGAAAAATTTTTTATTGGCGCTTGATGAAAAAACTTTAGAAGAATTAGTTGTAAAATGCAGGGATAATGAAGCTATCCCTATGTACAATATTTGATAAAAATTTTTAGGTTTCTAATTTGGTTTATTGTATTAAATATGATATTCTTAATAAAAGAAAGGAGACAGTATTATGGCAAAAAATGATTCAAAGTTAAAACCGGAAACAATTCTTTTGCATGGGGCGCAGGAACCTGATCCTGTAACAGGCTCGCGCGCTGTGCCTATTTATCAGACAACTTCATATCAATTTAAAAATAGCGAACACGCCGCGAATTTATTTGCTTTAAAAGAGTTTGGTAATATTTACACAAGGCTTATGAACCCTACGACTGATGTTTTGGAAAGAAGAATGGCTCTTCTTGATGGCGGTGTAGGCGCTTTAGCTGTGGCAAGCGGGCAGTCGGCTATAACACTCGCGATACTTAATATCGCGCGTTCCGGGGATGAAATAGTTTCCGCGGATAATCTTTACGGCGGAACATACGCTCTTTTTCAGTATACTTTTAAACGGATGGGGATTAATGTCAAATTTGTTAAGTCCAGCGACCTTGACGGTTTTAGAAAAGCTATAACGCCTAAAACTAAAGCTATTTACGCGGAATCCATAGGTAATCCAAAACTCAATGTTACTGATATAGAAGCTTTAGCTGAAATAGCCCATGAAAACGGCATTCCTCTGATTATTGATAATACAGTGTCTCCTTATTTGCTCAAACCTATTGAATTTGGAGCTGATATTGTTGTGTATTCCGCGACTAAATTTATCGGCGGACACGGCACATCAATAGGAGGCATTATTGTTGATTCTGGAAATTTTGATTGGACAAACGGGAAATTCCCGTTAATATCCGAACCTGAACCAAGTTATCACGGGATAAATTTCGTGAAGGCGTTAAAACCTTTAGGAAATATCGCGTATATAATAAAAGCGCGTGTAACTTTACTGCGCGATATGGGGCCATGCATGTCTCCTTTTAACGCGTTTTTATTTTTACAAGGCCTTGAAACACTTCATTTAAGAATGGAGCGGCATTCTGAAAATGCTTTGAAAGTAGCAAAATTTTTGGAAAAACATGAAATGGTTACTTGGGTAAATTATCCGGGTCTTGATTCAAGCGGAGAAAAAGAGAGAGCGCGGAAATATTTTCCTAGCGGGCAAGGCGCGATTATAGGATTTGGTATAAAAGGCGGCGTTCCAAGCGGGAAAAAATTTATTGATTCATTAGAACTTGTGTCGCATTTGGCGAATATCGGAGACGCTAAAAGTTTGGCGATACATCCGGCATCCACAACTCATCAGCAGTTATCAGAGGAAGAACAGAAGGCGACAGGAGTAACTCCTGATTTTATAAGGCTTTCCATTGGTATTGAAAACGTAGAAGATGTTATCGCTGATATAAATCAGGCGCTTGAGAAAACAAAATAATTTAATATTTTAAGGGAGGGTATTTATATGGCGCGCGTATTTTCTGATATAACAAAAACCGTAGGTAATACACCGTTAGTAAAGATTAATAAATTAACGCAAGGTTTAAAAGCGACTGTGCTTGCTAAACTTGAAACATTTAATCCGCATTCGAGCATTAAAGATCGTATAGGGGTTTCGCTTATAGATTCTGCTGAAGCTCAAGGAAAGATTAAAAAAGATACTCTTATTGTTGAGCCTACAAGCGGTAATACAGGCATTGCTTTAGCGTTCGTCTGCGCGGCTAGAGGGTATAAACTTGTACTCACTATGCCGGATACGATGAGTGTGGAACGTCGTAAGCTACTAAAGATTTTGGGAGCTGAAGTTGTTCTTACTGATGGAACTAAAGGTATGAAGGGCGCTGTGGAAAAAGCCGAGGAAATAATAAAAACAAATAAAAATAGTTTTATGCCGCAACAGTTTAATAATTCCGCTAATCCTGAAATACATAAATTAACAACAGCCGAAGAAATATGGAAAGATACAGACGGCGTTATTGATATATTTGTGTCAGGAGTTGGAACAGGCGGCACAATTACAGGCGTTGGAGAATTTTTAAAAGCTCAAAAATCTTCCGTGAAAATTATAGCAGTTGAACCGTTCGAGTCGCCTGTACTTTCAGGAGGCGTTCCGGGGCCGCATAAAATACAGGGGATAGGAGCGGGATTTATTCCGAAAGTTTTAAACCGTGCGGTTATAGACGAAATTGTAAAAGTAAAAGATAAACTTGCCGGGCAAACAGCTGTAAGGCTTGCTAAAGAAGAAGGGATACTCGCGGGTATATCAAGCGGAGCCAATATTTGGGCAAGTCTTATGATAGCCAGCCGTCCTGAGTCAGAAGGGAAAACAATTGTTACTATTATTCCGGATAGCGGTGAACGATATCTTTCAACATGGCTTTTTGAGTAAACCGAAAAACTGTGGTTGGACATAGATTAAGAATGCTAAGATGTTTGAGATAAAAGGCTTAAAAAAATAAAGGGGCGAATTATTATAATTCGCCCCTTTATTTTTTATCATAACATAATTTTTCGGTTAAGTGCCTATTTCCCAACTCGAGAGATATTTTTTCTGCTCGGGAGTGAGTGTGTCAATTTTTATTTTCATGGATTCTAGTTTTAGTTTAGCGATGGAAGAATCTATTTCTCGCGGTACAGGGTAGACTTTATTTTCAAGTTTTTTCGCGTCTTTTATTAAGTATTCCGCTGATAATGCTTGATTCGCGAAACTCATATCCATTACCATTGCTGGATGGCCTTCAGCCGCGGCAAGATTTACAAGCCTGCCTTCTCCAAGTATTAGTATTTTTTTATTTTCTTTTTTCAATGTGTATTCCTCAACAAAAGGCCGTATTTCTCTGGTTGAAATAGATATTTTTCTAAGTCCGATTAAGTCTATTTCAACATTAAAATGCCCTGAATTGGAAACAATAGCGCCGTCTTTCATCAATAAAAAATGTTCAGGCCGTATGACGTTAATGTTACCGGTGAGCGTCACAAAAACATCTCCTTCTCGAGCGCATTTATTCATAGGCATTACATTAAAACCGTCCATAACAGCTTCAAGCGCTTTTGTTTCGTCAATTTCAGTTATAATTACACGAGCGCCCATGCCGCGCGCGCGCATGGCGACTCCTCTTCCACACCAGCCGTAGCCCGCGACAACGACAGTGCTTCCCGCAAAAAGATGATTAGTCGCTCTTATAATACCGTCTATTGTTGACTGCCCTGTGCCGTATCTATTATCAAATAAGTGTTTTGTGAGTGCGTCATTTACCGCGATTACAGGGAAAAGCAGTAGATTATTTTTTTCTAAACTTTTAAGCCGTATAACGCCGGTTGTGGTTTCTTCTGTGCCGCCTAAAATATCTCCGGAAAGTTTTTTATGCGAAGAATGTAATGCTGATGCTAAATCAGCGCCGTCATCCATGACTATTTGAGGCTTAAAATCTAAAACACTATTCAGGTGTTCATAATATAGTTTGTTGCTTTCGCCTTTTATAGCGAAGATAGGGATATTGTAGTCCTTAACTAGAGAAGCGGCGACATCGTCTTGTGTGCTGAGAGGATTTGAAGCGGAAAGCCGCACATCTGCTCCGCCAGCTTTAAGAGCGAGCATTAAATTCGCGGTTTCTGTTGTGACATGCAGGCACGCTCCCATGCGGATACCTTTAAAAGGTTTAGTTTTATTGAATCGTTTTGCTATATCCCGTAAAACAGGCATTGTTCTGCCTGCCCATTCAATTCGTTTTTTGCCGCTTCCTGCCAAAGCTGTACTTTTTATATCAAATTTTTTTGTCATTATTTATTGTTCTCCTTTATTTTACTCCGTGTCTTATCGCGTCAACTTTACTCAGTTCTTCCCATGGGAAACCTTCCAATTCTCTTCCAAAATGGCCGTAAGAAGCGGTTTTTTTATAAATGGGACGACGAAGTTTTAATTCTTCAATAATACCTGCCGGTGTTAAATCGAAATTTTGACGGACAATTTTTACTATATCGTTGTCCGGTATTTTACCTGTGTCAAATGTGTTTACCATTACACTTACCGGTTCCGCGACACCTATGGCATAAGCGATTTGTATTTCACATTTTTCAGATAAACCAGCGGCAACTATATTTTTAGCGATATATCTAGCCATGTATGATGCTGAACGGTCAACTTTTGTGGGATCTTTTCCGCTGAACGCGCCTCCGCCGTGGCTACCGACACCGCCGTAAGTATCAACAATAATTTTTCTACCGGTTACGCCTGTATCGCCTTGAGGCCCGCCGATTTCAAATCTTCCGGTAGGGTTTATAAAAATTTTAGTATTTTTATCCATTAATTCTTCAGGGATAACTACTTTTATTACAAGTTTTTCTATATCGTGACGGACATCTTTAATGTTTATTTTACTGTCATGATGCGCGCTTACAACAATAGCGGATATTTTTTTTGGAAGGCCGTTTTCATATTCCACAGTGACTTGGCTTTTACCGTCAGGACGGAGATAATCAACTATCCCTTCTTTTCTTATTTTTGCTAAACGCATAGTTAAGGCGTGCGCTAAGCTGATAGGCATTGGCATAAATGTTTTTGTTTCATTAGAGGCGTATCCGAACATCATTCCTTGGTCTCCGGCGCCGCCTATATTTACGCCCATTGAAATGTCAGGAGACTGTTCCTGAATAGAAGTAAGAACGCCGCATGTTTCATAATCAAAACCATACACAGGATTATTGTAACCGATTTCGCGTATGGTATTTCTGACTATTTTAGGTATATCAACATAACAGGAAGTAGTAATTTCTCCAGCGACCATAACTAATCCAGTAGTGACAAGGGTTTCACAAGCGACTCTGCCGGAAGGATCGTTTTTATATATTTCATCAAGAATAGCATCAGAAACCTGATCGCAAATTTTATCAGGATGGCCCTCCGTAACACTTTCTGATGTGAAAAGATATTTTTCAGACATTTTTATTCCCCTTTCTCTTTTGTTTTGAAGACTAATAGCGGTATTTTTTCGTGCCATTATAGCGTAATTCTAAAAATTTTTAAATGGAAACCATATTTAAACCGAGAAACTGCATTTGTCCACAGCGAATAACGCCAATTTGTTCGGCTAAAAGGCTTAAAAAAAATCTTGACGCACCTCATCAAATGGTGCGCCTGCGATTTTTTTTAACCCTTTTATCTCGAACATCTTAGCATTCTTCATCTGTGTCCAAACGCAGTTTCTCGGTTAAAAAATATTGTGTCTCTCGCAAAATTTTTAAAAGTAATTTTTTATTTTTTCGCGAATATAATAATTGTTTAAAATTATAAAATTATATCTTTTTAAAATATAACAAAATTTATATTTTGTTAAATAATTTTAAAAATATAAGTAAAAAATATGAAAAAACAAACTTTCTTGTGGCATGATGAGTGGTGTGGTGATATAATGTGTAAAATCTTGAAATAATATTGAGGCGAGAATTTTTCAGGGGTTAAGTGAATTACAGAATTTGAGGGTACAAGTGTCAAAATTAAATTTTAAAATTAATTTTTTATATGCTATGGTCATGCGATTTTTTTTTAAGGGAATGGTGTGCCTTTTAGCGCTATGTTTGCAATGTGAAGAAATTGCTTTCTCTCTTGCCGAGGATAATCCATCTACTTTTACACTCGCCGGGAATGATTTTTCCTCATCTGATTCACGTCTTGCCGCGGTAGATATTTTTAAAAAAAATGATTTTTTACGGATACCGCGCGTGTTGGGGTGTATTGAAAAAAATATAAAAGGCAATAATGGTAAAACGATAATTCACATAAAGGACGCGCATTGCGATTATTCCGCGCAAAAAACAATAGGTGAAATTATTGAGCGCTTAAATAAAAAATACGGGATAACGTTAATTTTTGCCGAAGGTGGCGCCGGCGCGTATGATTTCACAAATTTTACACGCATTTATGATCGAGAAACAAGGCAGGAAGTGAGTGATTATTTTATGCGCGCGGGAGAAATTACAGGCTTTGAATCTTACGCTATAAATTATCCCGGGAGAATTCATGTCTATGGAGCGGAAGACGCGGAACTTTATCTAAAAAGTTTTCATGTAGCTAGAGCAGGCATTAATTCTTTAGAAGAATGCCGCGGGATTATTCAAAAATTAGAAAAAGTTTTGAATGATTGCGCCGTGAAAGTTTATTCTTCTAGCGCTTCTCGATTTTTTTTGTTGGAACAAGAATACGCCAAGAGTGGTATGGATTTTAAAAAGTATTGCCTAGCGTTGAAGGAACAAGCACTTTCAGCGCGAATAGATATTACTCGTTACAATAATTTTTTTAATTTTACTGATTTGATTTTAATTGAAGCGCCGATTGATTTCGCGCGCGCCGCTAAAGAAAGAGAATTATTGCTGAGTGAACTTAAAGAAATATTTGTTCCTTCTGAGACGGAAAATTTAGCAAGGCTTATTTTTGATTATAACGATGGACTCATTAACGAAACAGCTATTTATTCTTATCTTTTAAGTAAAGCATCAAGGAGGCTTAGGAATGTCGAACGGTTTTCGATGCTGTACGCGTATACAGCTTATCTGGAAAAATCAGAAACAATAAATACTAATAAACTTATGAGTGAAATCGCGGCTTTAAAAAAAATAGTTACAAAAAAAATATTTATCAGAGAGGATGAAAAATATGTAGCTAATCTTAAGGAAGAAATAAAAACAGTAAAGGCAATGATGGAGTTCTCTCTGACAGAGAGCGAATTTAAAAGTTATAGCTTCCGCAAAAAATCTTTAAATTTTTTAGAGATTATTAAACCGCTTAATGATATTTGCGCTAGAAATAAAATAAAATTTATTTTTCAAAATGAAGACGCGCGGCGTCTCACGCGTCAGATGAGAATAATGGAAACATTTTACAGGTCTTCATTCAAGAGGGATTTGGCATTTGTTAAAAATATTGAAAAAAAATTTAGAGAAGATAATTCAGATACAGCTCTATTTATTTCCGGAGGATTCCATAGCGGTAATTTGGAACGGTTGTTTAGAAAAAACGGTTATTCTTATGTTTCCCTGACACCGGTGTTTAAAAATATAGACACGCGTTCAGATTATTTAAATATTTTAAACGGCAGAACCAGCGAATTGGAAACTGTAGTTAAAGTTAATACCGCTTCTTTGCTTCCCGCGACACGATTTTCTCAATTTTCTAAAATTGTTTGGGGTAAGGATTCAACGAATATTTTTAATTATGCCGCTAGTCTTATGGCATTAATGTTATCAACACCGAGTAGAGAAATAATATTAGAAACGAGCGCGAAAGAAAAAATAAAAATAAAATTAGAAACAGCAAGTGGTGATAAAAAAAAGAGTATCCATTGTGAATTATTAAAGACAGATGAAGAAAGAAATCCCGCGGTAATTAATTCATTAAATATTGGGGATAAGGGGACTCGCGGTATCATTGAGCGCGCGTCTTCTGATTTTTTTGAGAAAATAGATGACGCTGTGTTGAAAGACGCGAAAGAGTTTTTAGATAATAATGGATTGGGAGATATTTCGGATGAAATAGTTAAAATGGCAAAAATAAAACATCCTGATTTTGATTGTAATATTTTGACATTCGTGAAATTTCCTTTTAATTACGCGGGAGAAGAAGGGTTATATGTTTACAGCGGCGTGTCTTATCAGGAAAAAAGAGTAAATTTTTTGAGGGTTATTTTAAAAGCGTATTTTGGGCATTTGGAAAAGGTTTCTCAATTAGAGATAGACAGGTTCATCGAAGGTTATGGAAAAAAAGATATTTTTAATATTACTAATTTCCGCCTTTGTTTAGAAGAACGATTGGCGAAGATTATAGAAAAAGGATATTTATGGCCTACGCAGGATGATGTGAAAAAATTCTCATCTTCTAAAGATAAGGAAGATTTAAAAATAAAAAGAGTTTATAAAGCGAAATTGTCCGCGGTTTTAAAGGTGTCTTCTATTGAAAAACAATTGGAAAGATTGAGGCTGTTTTACGCTGAAAACGCGACGGCGGCAATCAGCGGAGTGTTTGATATCTTATCTAAAAGGCGTAAAAAAATATTTTTAAAAATGTCTAAAAGAAGGATTTTAGAGCCTGAAAAAATTCAGGAGAAGCAAAAAGAATTAGATTTAATATTTCAAGAAAAAGATACATCTCTTCAGTATCTTTTTCTAATATTTTCTTTTTGTAAAAATCCGGAGGAATATCTAAGGGCTATGGAAGAACGGACTTATCTGTGTTCAAAAGAACAATCATGGGAAAATACAAGTTATCTTATTGAGTTGTTATACAATGAGTTGTTTGAGGCTATTGTAAGAAAGTATTTTTTAAGAGGAGACGTTGATGCCAAAATTAATGTGGTATTATCTGAAATGTTTTATAAACAAATGGCTATAGTATATGAGGAATTTAGTAAAAGGATTTATGATACGCATACAACAAGTTTGGATAATTTATTTTCTATAATTGATGAGGGTTTTTTGTATTCCATTAACACGCAAAAAGAGCGCGGCGTCCTAGTAAAAGATTTTCCTTTTAACGACAGTCTTTGGGCGGGCACATTGGGAGTTTTTACTAATATGGGATTTAGTATACCGGGACATGGCGATGTTATTTTTGATTTAAGTAATGAATGGATTGATAGACATAAGGGGGTTTATTATTTTCCGGGAGACGCGCCTTACGGTATTCCTAAAAATAGGAATGAACTTGAAGTTATAAGTTTATCAGAAAAATTAGAAACAGTAATGTCCCGTGAAGACGCTGAGATATATTTAGCCGCGAAGATAACCGCGCAAAGTTTTAAAGACGCGTTTATGGATGAAAACCTGACATTTCGGGATGCCGGAGGATTGGAAATATTGGAAAGAAATATTCTTAATTATTTTAATAAGCAGAGCGATTTTTTTACAATTAAATCATATGGGCTTCCTGAAGGTCATATTTATAATAAAATACCGATAAAAGAGGGGGTCCAGTTTATTCATGTCCCGGCAGATAAGCTTAAGGAAATAGATGAAAAATTAGATTATCGGATAGAAGAATCAATCGTACGGGATATATCGAAATATATAGGCGCGTCTTTAGCGAAAAGCATAGAAGAGAAAGGAGAATATCCGAGGTTTGTTGTTTATACGAGTCCAGATAAAACCGTAAAAATAACATTTTATAGGACAGAAGATAGAATGGATATAAGAGTGTCTGGGAAAATAGAGATAAGTTTAGAAATTAAAACAACAATTAAAGATGACGGCAAAAGATTTATAAGCATAACTTCCGCGTCTACTGATTCTAGTGTAAAGATATACCGAATGATTATGAAAAATACCCGCAGGTTTATTGATTATAAAAAAAAGATGCGTGGCTATACCCATACAGCGAAACAATTTACCGTTTCTCCAAGAAAATTGTTTTACCTGAGAGATTTTTTTCCTGTTAATAGGCCGTGGGATTTAAGAGATAAATTTTTATTTTCTATTGAAAAAAGCAGTAATGTTCATAAGGTTAAAGACAGCGAAGGGAATATTAAGTTTTTTATAAATATAAAAAATATAGATCTAATTGGATTAAAAAATTTTTTGAATAGTGAATATCCTTCAATGGGTATAGAAATTAAAGACGGTGTGATGTTCGTACCATATAATTCTATTAAAAATAAATTTTTAGAAAACAATTTTTATGGAAGAGTTTTATATCTGACAAGCAAGTATATGGCATCCCAAGAAGCGTTTATCAGCGCGGCAGGGGATATGTTTGATATGAATAATAATAATAAATTTATGGATATAGGATTTTCTAGTATAGAGGCTGAATACGCGGTTGACAATGGATTGATATTCGAAAAAACTGTGGACAAATTAGCGGCTATGGACGCGTTTCCTCTTATTTTCCCGTATTTTGATATGACGGAAAAAGTGATACAGCGTCTAAAAAATTTAAAAAGAGTGATTCAATACGGGTATAAAGGTAATGATTCTTTGTTAATCATAGCGTCTTTTTTAGCGGCCAATGCTCCGGAAAAAGAACAGGATAAAATTTTTAAATTTTTTGGAAAGGAAATTAAACAAAAAGATAAGGGGAAAGTAGACGAGTTTGTTAGTTATATGAGAGATGTAAGCCCTTCCTTTGATAATGAAATTTTATTCAAAAAAAAGGCTACTAAAAACTTGTCATTAGAGAAAAGAGAGAGCTCTTTAAAACATATTTTATCATTGGATAATGTGAATAAAGTAATAGCGGTAAGCGATATTCACGCTGAAATAAGCGCGTTGGAAGAAGTTTTGCATAGTGCAGGCGTGATTAACGATAAAAATGAATGGGTTCTAGAAAAGGGAAGCGCGCTTATTATCGCGGGAGATTTTATTGATAAAAAATTTGCAGGGGAAATTCACAGGGATAAAGATATTGACGGCCGTAAAGTTTTAGAAAAATATGCGGATGTAATAAAGGTTTTTAAAACTGAAACCAAGCGGATGAAGTTAGATGAAAGATTTAAACAAGAAATTGAGACAGTATTAAATAGCACAGAGACCGGGGGGGGGGGGCAGGCATTAGGTGATAAGCGTAGGGCATTTGTCGGCGCGTTACTCTCAATGCGTACTGTTGAGTTTTTAAGAAAGCTTGAAGATTCCGCGTCGAGAAAAGGCGCAAAAGTAATAATACTTTATGGGGATTCGGAATTAGAAATACTTTCTGGTGACATGAAAACAAGGACACTTCAAAAAATTTATCTTTTAAAACTATTAGGCGTGGGCGGATGGTATGAGGGGGATAAAGAAAAAGATGGCGCTGAAAAAATGATATGTTCTCCTAATAAAGAAATGAAGAATCTTATTTTGGACGCAGGCAGGTCAAGGCGATCTCAAAATGATTTTTTACAGTGGTTTATTAGTAGAACATTCGCCTGCAAAATAAATAATTTTTTCTTTATACACGGCGGACCGAATAGAAAATTTTTAGAGAAATTGCAAGAGAGAGAAAAAAATATTAGCGGCCTTTCTTTTTTTAATGAGATGATTGAGCGAGCCTTCAATAACAATGGATTTAAGGATGAATTATTTAAAGAAGGGAAAACAAATATAAGCCCATTTTCTTCTAGCGGAACAAAAAATGATTTCGCGCATAAAAGCGTGGATATTTCTGAATGTTTTTTGGAAGAAGTAAAAGCGGATTTTTTAGTAGTAGGCCATAACGCGTTTTTGGATTTTCAAGTAGGAAAAAGAATAGAAAAAGAAGATGATGAAAAATACGGGTTAAGCCGGTATATTTCGAGAATTAGCAGGAATAGAAATATTATAAAATTAGACACTAATACGTCGCATGGTTTTCCGATATCAGCTCTTGTTATAGATTGGGAAAAAGGCGGGCTCAAGGCTGAGTCAACTTTTCCGTCAGAATCTAGAAGCCTTTTAATAAATGGTGAAACTTTAAATGAGCCCGTGGTTACGGTGGATCGCATGCTTAAGGAGAAGGAATTATATAAACAGATATCCGATAAATATGAAGTTTTAACAAATTCGCCAAGGAAAATATTTTTTATAAAAGTAACGGATTTATTGGCAAGCTATGATAAAGATACAGAAAATAAATGTAAGGCTTTTTTAGGGAACGCGGTAGGATTAGTGAAAAAAATTACGAGTGAGGATATTAAAAAATTTAATATTTCAGATGAAGATATAACTAAAATTTTAAGTCTTTATGAGGAATATGTTTCTAGTATAGCGCCGAGCGGAGAAAACGATGTTAATATCGCGAATGGTTATAAAGAGACGCGTACTTTTCCGAGGCCGCCGCCCGAAAACACTAGTACCGGTAGTTTAAATAGAACTTATAGCGAAGAGGAATGTTTAAGCATTTTAGGGGATGTGAAAAAAAGAGAAAAATTATTATGGGATAGAGAGGAATGGGTTAATGATTATATCTTAAAGATGCTAAGCAAGGAGAGAAATTTATTATACTTAGAATTAGATAAAAGTATTAAGCGGTATTTGTCGGAAAGCCCTGTAGTTTTTAATGGTAAAGAAGAAAATTTTATAATACTTTCCGAGAGAATAAAAAGAATAGATACTTACAGCCTTTTAAGAAAAAGACTTTCCGCTGGGGTTTCTGCTAAAGGGTTTAATGAAGATGAAGGGTTTGAATTAGGTGATATGAGTTTAGATATGGGGACACTTTTAAATATCATGCCAGAAGGTTCTAAAATCATTTTGACGGGGCTTCTTCCTGATGGTTGGAAAAAATATGCGCAAGAGCAGAATTCTTTAATAGATAATGAAGGAGTGATTGAAATAGAGCGGCAAAATAAAAAAATTATTATTCTTAATCCTATTGTTTCAGAACGTATTGATACAACTACTTCTGCCGCGTTTAATCTAATAAAAAAATTTAATGATATAGATTTTTCGGAATATTTATATATTTACACTAAACCAACAGTTGATGTTATTACATCTAAATATGTAATAAACAATAGCAGGCAAAATAATACCAAGCAAGGTATTTTAAAAGAGCATATTTTAACAAGTATCGCTGAATATAGTATTTTCTACAAAATACGCAAAGAATTTGTTAATAAATATCCCCAATACCCGGAAGAGAATATAAGAAAGGTGGCGTATGCTTTAAATGAGATGATTTATGAAAAATATTCTTTGCAGGGCATATTGCATATTTTCCCTCATTTTTTTAACCCGGATAAGGAGCCGGGCATATCTTATTGTAATAAATGGGAAGAATATGTAAACAACGCGTATTTAATAGCCAAAAAATGCAATCATGAGATTCTCGGTCGTGTTATTATTTTTGAAACATCTTTCGTCGCGGATTTACATAGGGCGGGGATATTGGAAGCTATTCAACAATTAGGATTGGAAAATAATGAAATCATGAAGTGTAAAATAGCTCTTAAAATCGTGGATGTAAATAGTAATGAACAAATTAATAATATTGAAGTGATAATTATTCCGGGAATAGAAGATGATTGCCGTATAGATTTACAGAAAATAGTAATAATTTTAAATGAACACGAAATGGAAAAAAGGAAAGAAAATTTTAAAAAATTATTAGACGGGCTATCAATACAAAAAAAGGAGGATATTGCTATCGCAATGGCTGAAGATGAAGGGGATATATGGGGTATTTCGAAAAAAGGTATTATCGCGCTTAGAAAAAAATATACTATGCTGACAAAAAAAGAAATAGCGAAGGTAATAAATACCGCTTTAGAAGAACAGTCTAAAAAATTAGAAACAATGATTAAGGCGGTAGAATTTTCTGATAATAAAGACGATAGGGCGCGGGCCGCTATTGAGTTGGGCAATTATAATAATGATTTATCTATTAAAGCGCTTATTAAATCTTTGAATAATGATTCTAGCAGTAATGTGAGAAAAAACGCGGCGCAGTCTCTGGGAAAGATTAAGGCTATTGAAGCTACTAGTGTTCTTATTGATGCTCTTTATGATAATAATAGACAGGTTAGATGGGTGAGCGCGGTTAGTTTATCCCGGATTCCGCGCGCGGTTATTATTGATGATTATTTAAAAAAAGTTTTAAGTTCGAATGATTTTGAACAGTGGAGTTATGCCGCTGTTATTTGGAGAAATAATAATTATTATATTCAAGATTCAATGATAAGATTTTCCATCTTGACACGTTTACATGAAAAAGACCTCAATAAATTTATTAGGGTGCTTTGTATTGATTTCCTAAAGTTATCAGGAGGCCAGTTGAATTTTGATCAGATTAAGCCATATCGTAAAAATAAGGATATTTCAATAAGGGAAAAGGACACATCCGTTATTAATCAGATTCAAAAAGATACTGTTTTTACGCGTGAATCTTCTTTTCCTCACAAATCTCAGCTGAAAAATATTGATGAATTGACGGGAGATATTCAGTCTAAATTTATAGGCAGTCTTTTAGGCCTCGCGGCCGGAGACGCGCTTGGCGCGCCCGTGGAAGGTATGGACGCGGGTTCTATAAAAGAAGTAGTTGGCAAGATCTCAGGGTATTTTAGATACAAGTATAGAAACGCTGGAGAATATACGGATGATACTGAAATGGCGTTATTTATAAGCGAATCGTTAAAAGAATTCGGGGAAATCAATCCAGAAGTTTTATCTAAAAAAATAGGTAGGCATGTTTATGAAATTGACGCGGGATTTAGAAAAAATAAAGGTTTTTCATTAGAAACATTAATGGCTGGACGATCCTTATACGCCGGTTTTCATTGGCGGGACGCGAATAAGTTTAGAACAGGGGTTTATTCTGACAAGGAAACCGCTCCGGGAGCCGGCGCGGGGATGAGGATAGCGCCGTTAGGATTATTTTTTTATGATGATTTAGAGGCATTAAAGAAAAATGCCGTAACGTCCGCCATGATAACGCATAATGATAAAGATTCTATTGCTATGGCGGTAGCAGTGGCATATTTAGCGGCAAGGCTTGTTACAATAAAAAAGGATTTTAATGAAAACGTATTATTGGAAGATACTGCTGATTTTGTAGAGGATATATCTAAGGATATATCAGTTGCGATAAGGGAGACAGCGGGCGTTTTGTCTAAAGATAGTTTTATTTTTTGTAAACCGCATGGTCCGCGGGAAGTATTACAAGCGGCATTACGCGCGTTTTTAAAAAATAAAAACAATTTTGAACAGACAATTATAGAAGCTGTGTATATGGGCGGAGATACTGATACTATAGCCGCGATAGCCGGTGCTTTGAGCGGCGCGTATAATGGGATTCAGGCTATTCCCTATCGTTTCATATCAGGTTTGTCGGATAATGAAGAAATTCAAAAACAGGCGGAAGCGCTTTATATGACAAAACTGCAGACATTCGTTAAAACGAAAAAAAGAGAAGGTGTTGAAATTACTAAAGATGAAACGGATGTTAATGAGCCGGATAAAAATTTTGCAAACACCCTAAAAGATATTTTTAAACGGTTGTCTATTGATTTTTCGAATGTAGAGCCGTATAAAATATTTATTATCAGTGAAGAACCGTTTTTGGGCGGAAAAAATTCAGAAGATGACAACTTGTTCATAAAAAAGCATATTATGAAAATAAGAAATTTTACGAGGTCTTTATTGAATAAATTAAATTTTAATAATATTGAAATTTCATATTGTTTTGGAATTCTCGAGGCAAAAGACGCTGTGCGTGAACTGTATGGCGCCGGCATGACGGGTAAAAAAAATATTCATTTTTTAATTAGTGAAGCTATTCTTAATAAGTTAGAGAGTGACAAAGAATTTAAAAATATTATTGGGAACGGTGATAAAACTATAAAAGAAGTTATCGCGAAAAAAGCGATTATGGATGTTTTTTTGGATATGACTTCTTTTGATGCCGGGCGTTTAATTCCGTATAGTAAGGCTATTCTTTTTAGTTTCGCGAGGCTTTATTTGGCTAGTTTAGGAGAAAAATATAATTTTAAAGAAGATAAAGATTTGTATTTATTCGCGTTGGAATTATTGAGTAAAAGTCTTATTAATTTCACAGGTGAAACGAAGATGGATGAAGATGTAAATAAAATTTTTGAGGATATAAAAAATACAGGAGATTTCGCGTCTCTTATAGCGCGTATTTTTTTAATCAACCTGCCGGCTTCGGACGTTAAAAATATTGGGGAGTTTAAAAAGTATATTGAGCGGGAAATACAAGTATTGCGTTCGGTTTAGCCGGTTCGGTGGCAATTGGCCGTGGGATGGGGAAATTATTATGAATAACAAAAATATATTCAGAATATTCAATACATTTTTAGTGTTTGGATTTATTTTGTTTCAAACATTAAATGATATTTCTTTTTCCAACCCGGCGCTCGGGCCAAGCTCTCAAAATTCATTATCTCCGTGGTCAATGTTTTTAGAAGCCGCGGATACTATTAAACCCGCGAAAATTAGCGTATATCCGCCGGAACAATTTCCCCAAAAAGAACAAATAATAACTCAAATTAAAAATTCAGCGGATTTTCTTTATTTTAGTTTATTGATGAGCCGTATTCTTTATCGTTTTGGAGATAATTTAAGAGCTGAAACAATAGTTGAAATTTTGCGAGATTATGATTTAAAGTTTCGCGGGAAAAATAATAAAAAATGGTTTTTGCATAATTTTGAATGGGCGGGAATAAAAAAAGAGGCGGATTCATTTTGTATCGCTTATTCCCTTAGAGGTGAATTTTATAATGTCAGGTATTATAAGCAATTAAGCGTTTGGCCACCAGTGTCCAAAGCAATAGAAAAAATAGTTGTTTTGGAAATAGCAAGTGAATTCGGAAAAATTTATTGCGATGTTGAAAAACGTGGGGAAGGAATTTTTGATACTCCGCGTCTTGATGAAGAAGAGGATGTTATACCTGAAAATTACAAACAGGATCAAAAAGGATTAATCGCTAACGGTAATATCGCGTTAGATCGGTTTATCACGAAAATTCAAAAAAAAATTGAAAATGGCGAAGAAGCTGAGATGAAGGTAGATTTATCGAGGGAATTAACATTAATAAAAGACCGTATAAAAAGTTTTTCGGGTATATCCTGTGAAGACGTAATACAAGCATTGAATATGTTTAAAGATCGAGGAGATACTCTTCAAGGAGTAGTTAATAGTGACAGTAGTGAAGATGAAATATTTGAAACCGCGGAAAAAATCTTAAAGGCTTTTAAGGAAAAACAGAAAGACATAATGTCATCTCTAAACATGGAAACGCGAAGCGCGCCGGCAGAGATAGTTGATAGTGAAGATTTCGCGTTAGCCGTTTCTTTTAGGGAAGAGGCGATATATTTTTCAACTGAATTATTATCAAAATTGCAGTCTGAGGTAAAACAGGAATATATACTTCATGAAATACTTTGTAGAAACATAGGGCATAGTTACGCTAGGATTTTTCAGATTATATTTTATAAAGAGAATTATCCTATCAGGTCTCCGTATGGATTTGAAAAGGAAAGGATGAGAAATTTTATTGATGAGTTTTTATTTGTTTCGCGTGCTAAAGAAAAAAAATCTTTATTGGCGCAAGAGAAGGATATTAAAAATAGAATAAATGAAGTGGACAGCCGTTTTTTTAAAATAGTAGAAGATTTTAGAATAAAACATTCAAATATAGGAGCCAATATTATTTTGTCCGCGTATAAAAAAGCGAAGACATATCATAAGGAAGAAATATTTCAGGATGGAACAGGGGAATTAGTTATAGAACATGTGGCTCTGACAGCGGAAAAACTTATTTCTTGGGATATGGATGAATGGGCTATAACCGCGGCTCTTTTCCATAAAATGCCTAGCGGAATAGTTCTTTCATTTAAGTATGGCGATAAAAAAATAAAAAAGTCTTTGGTAAGAATGATAGAAAATTCAGAGAGAATAAGAAGTCTTCCGTATAAAGCAGGTATTTTTAAAGGAAGCGGGAGTATTCAGAACTATATGAATCTTATAATAAAATTAACAGAACATCCGAATGATGACGAAGAAAAAGATGTATATAAAAAATTTGGATACCGGACTATGCTTCTTGTATTTGCGGATAAACTTATGGAAATACATAAGGCGCCGTTGACAGAAAAAGGAAAACTTTTTGAAGAAATACTTACTATTTACGCGCCATTGGCTGAAAGGTTGGATTTAATACAAGTAGCATCTGAACTAAGAAGCGAAGGATTTAAGTTGAAAGATGAAGGCCAGTATTCTTTTGTAGTTAGCGAGATATTAAAAAAAATAGGTTTTACTTCTTACTATGAGGCTGAAGAATATCTTGGACAGTTTTCTGACAAAATAAGAAAAGCGCTTGAAGAAAACGGAATAAGGAATGAAGATATTGAGATAAGAGTTCGTATTAAAACGCCTTACAGTGTGTGGGAAAAAATTAACGCTAAAGAAGGAAGTTATCCCACAATCGGCTATTTAAAAGATTTATTAGGTATCATGATAATTTCAGATAAATCTAATGATATTATGAAAGTTTTGGGCATGAAACTTATGGAAGGCTCGTTGGATAATTATACGGATAGAATGACGATAAAGCCTAAAGATGAGCCGACAAAGGGATTTGTGGCAAGCCATATACATTTTGACGGGAAAGATAAAAGGCATTATGAAGTTATTGTTATGGATAAAGAAAATTATAAGAGATATCGTTATGGAGTTCTTTATAAAATCATAAAATGGCAGCCAAAACCCCATTGGATATATAATTTAGAAAGAGAAAAATCTATCACCAGTATAAAAGCGACGCAGGTATTTATTCCTGATGATATAGAATTTTTCGGAGATTTTGCTGTTGATTACGAAATAATGGCGGGAAAATTAAAAAATAAAATATATGTTATTTTTGATCATTACGGCGGACGGGGGGACGAGATACAGGTCGTTGAACTGCCGAATAACGCGTATTCGGTTGATTTAGCGGCGCATCCGGATATTGATATTTTAACCGATAAATTCAAAGGTTTTTATAAAATTTTAGAGTCGAAATATAGTTTTAGAGATAAAAAAACAGCGGTAAATCCGGTTTTATTGGATAATGATACTATTTTAGAGACAGGAGATATTTTGTATTTAAATCTAAAGACTATGGAAGATAGGCGTGCTATAAAAAGTTCAGTAGAGGGCGCGGTGAATAATTCAATATTTCCGCGGTCAAAAATTATTTATAAGCGTGCGTCGTTAGGCGGGAAAATACGGCATTTATTCACAGACTTAAGAGAGACTAGAAAAATTGTTAATAGGGTATGCAAAGGATTTAATGTTGATTATACAATGGAAGTATTGTCATTATTCGCTAAGACAATGTATTTAAAAGATGTTGAGGAAGTATATGAAGCGGTTAATTTAAAAATTATAGACACGAAAGATATCGCGGAATTTATAAAAGCGCAGACAAAAAGGACTTTAGAAATATTTGCTTCCAACGCGCCTAAAAGAGTGCATGATATTACCGGAGTTATGAATGAAGAGGGATTTAATATAATAAGCAATATAGAAATATATTCTGATGAAAGTGAAAGAGAAGGCATGGTAACTAGGATTAAACTTAGTGTTACAGGCCCGGAGTGGGTAACAAATTATCGCCTTTATTCTAAACTTATGAAAGTCAAAGGCGTGAAAAATGTTCGTATATTAGAAACATCTGTTCCAACAAGGAAGCCCCATAGATTCCCAAAAATAATAAACGGAAAAAATTTTCAGGAGGCCTTTATTTCGAATCTTGAAAAAGATGGATTTGGCGCTATGAAAGATTTAATTTTACAACAAGGTATTTATAGTTACGGCCATGACGGGATTAAGAGCGAGGATAGTAAAATTATAGAAATAGCGCGTAAAACTCTTTCTGAGATATTAGCCGTAGATGTTACCCGCGAATATTTAGAAGAGGTAATCGTGAATCATCACGAAAAAATTCATTCTATGATAGAGAAGGAAGATATAAATAATTTAAAATCAGTTTTAAAAAAACAATTATCAGAGAGAGAGTATCAAAATCTTATTATATATTTTCAAAATATGTATGGTAAATATGACACGGAAAATGAGATGCTGGAAGAATTAGCCGTTAATTATTTTATGGAAAAATATATAGCGAGTGAAGTTAGGCTTTTAAAGAATGTTGAATCACTGGAAAGAATTTCTCTAAGCGTTTTTAATTCCCGATTGCCTCAAATTATTGAAGAAAACTTTTGCCGGAAATTTTTGTTAGAGGGATATTATAGCGATACGGTGCGCTCTAGCGCTTTAAAATTTATTGCGTTAATACAAAAAGAAGCATTTTTGAGAGCGCGAAAAAATGAAATGTTAATTGTCGGAATTGATACGAGCTGGCTACCGAATGCCATGAAAAAATATGCCGATATTATAGTAGAGGAATTAGCGCGTCTTTCTAAAATAAAAGGTTTGGATAATATAGTATTTATCCGCGGAAATGAAGAATCTTTGCCTTCGGAACTCTCGCGAAAAGCTCTGGCATTTAATACGAAATTTTCAAATATAATTATCATATCTAATGAGAATACGATAAATAAAGGCGTGTTTGACGCTTTTTCTAGCCGGGATAACCCTTCTCAAGGAGCATTTTTAGTAGGGGTAGATATGGGTAAGGGAATACAGGATAATTCTTATATCAGTATCCTTGATATTGTCAGGATAGCTATCAACACCGCGGCAAATCCCAATAGTAATATAGACAAGAATTTCGTCAAGATCATCCATCGGGGAGAACATCATATAATTTTAGCGCCTAAAATAGAACGTTGGGATTTATCAATAATAGAAGCAATAAATAAAGCGGAGCTAGAAATCTTGAAGTCCGCGTAAGACGCGGGTTTTGTTCCTATAGAAAACTTCATTCTGTCTTTCTCGTGAAAGAGGCTGTGTCACAATTAAGTATCGCATTTTAAAAGTGGAGTGAAGCTAGTAAAAATAGCGTAAACCCGCTGTCATTCCTGCTTGCGCAGGAATGACAGTGTGGGTTCAGGCTCTATCATTCCCGCGTTCTCTTTTGTTATTCCCGCATCCTCTTCTGTCATTCCCGCGAAAGCGGGAATCCATGGGAGTTACGTCTCGTCTGACATTTTAGCGAAAGAGGCTGTAACGCAATTACAATTTTTTGTTTTTAAAAAGTTTTTCGCTGGATTTACTTGTATGGATTCCTGCGTGCGCAGGAATGACAGGATGGGGTTAGGATCTATCATTCCCGCGTTCTCTTTTGTTATTCCCGCATCCTCTTCTGTCATTCCCGCGAAAGCGGGAATCCATGGGAGTTACGTCTCGTCTGACATTTTAGCGAAAGAGGCTGTAACGCAATTACAATTTTTTGTTTTTAAAAAGTTTTTCGCTGGATTTACTTGTATGGATTCCTGCGTGCGCAGGAATGACAGGATGGGGTTAGGATCTATCATTCCCGCGTTCTCTTTTGTTATTCCCGCATCCTCTTCTGTCATTCCCGCGAAAGCGGGAATCCATGGGAGTTACGTCTCGTCTGACATTTTAGCGAAAGAGGCTGTAACGCAATTACAATTTTTTGTTTTTAAAAAGTTTTTCGCTGGATTTACTTGTATGGATTCCTGCGTGCGCAGGAATGACAGGATGGGGTTAGGATCTATCATTCCCGCGTCCTTTTCTGTCATTCCCGAATCCTCTTCTGTCATTCCCGCCCCGTGTCACGGCACGGGGTAAACTACAGCGGGAATCTATAAGGGTTTTATGATATTTTTGAATAAGCGGTTAATTTTTTATTCAGTTATTGTTTGCCCTGTCTGCCAAGTCCCTGCCGCTACGCCTTCAAGTTTTCCGTCTGTTGAATAATTGCCGGCGCTTTCGCCGTTAAGTGTTATATTTTGACCGGGAATATTGCCGCTGACAATAGCATGCCAAACGCCGTTTTCCCATTTGTCTCCGTTTAATGTTATGTTGTCTCCTAAATTATTAGTAAGAGTAATTGCCCAATTATTATTTATAATCCCGGAATGCGTACCGTTGATAATACCTGTCCATATCTGGTTTGTATCGGCTGTGCTTGAATAAAAATGCGTATTCATATTTGCTTGTATATTACCGGATGCGCACGTAACCATAGATGAATAGGCTTCTGTAATAGGAATTGACACAAAAGTAGATAGTTCATTCATTGAAAATCCGAGGTTTGACTCGGATAAAGGTGTTTCAATATCTATCCATTCTCCGGCGCCTATGGCTGACCATGAAGAATCGCCGGATGTAGCGAGTTCGTATTCTCCAATAAAATCTCCGTTTTCTATTTTCCCCGCTTTTACACTGCCGTCACCGGCGTTGTCAAAAGATACTCCTTCAAAAGTTCCGCGTAATATTCCGTTTTGCCATTCTTGTCCGTTTATTGTGCCGAGCCAACTATTAGTTCCGATTGAATTGTTCCCTCCAAGCGCTAAAGTCCAGTTATTGTTTGTTTCTCCATAAAAAATACCGGATAACGTCACTGTCCATATGCCGAAATTTGGGGTATAAATATTTAATTCGGTTGCCGTGGTATTTACCAATTTTCGCGTTTCTCCGCCAAATTCTGAACAATAAATAGCGCTTCGGCCGGATGAAAATTCACCATAACCTGAGCCGGAACTTATAATATTTTCTTCTGTAATGTAAGAAGAAAAATCTGATAATGGAATGGATGTGTTATATTTTGATGAAAATTTTAGTATAGGGTTACTTGACGCGCTAAAAGAACTGGTATCGCTTGTCCCGCTAAAATATGATGAGAATGTACCCGCATATCCGGCAGTGTCAAGATATAAACCAAATATTTTTCCGTAAAGATTATTGTGCTTTATTATTCCTCCTATAAGCGGAGCTATTTTTCCGCCGTCAGAAAGTGTATAGATTTGGTTTTCTTTTGTCCCCCATAATGCGTACCCTCCGGTATCGGCGTATGTTCCTGTTATTTTGGTGCCGCTGGAAGATGCACCGTCCCATTTGCCGCCGATTCCCGTGACATTAAAATAAAAATTTCCAATAACAGAACCTTGGTTAAAATTTATGGAAGTATTATTTGGTAAATATTCTGTGGTAGCGAATTCCGATGTCGCGTTAGTAGTATCTGATGAGACATATCCGAACGCTCCCGTGAAATTTATTTTTTCTTTTGGCGTACTGGTATTGGTGTCTTCAGCGGGTGTTGAGAATATAGGGTTAGTAAAAATAGGCGTGTTAATTATATTGGTTGTGTCATTAGTAATGTTTAATTTTGGGCTGTTTTCAGAATTATTGGTGTTTGAGTTATTGTTATTGGTTTGTCCGGGAATTTGTCCCATGTTTTCTCCTGCGGCAGTTCCATCTTGATTTTGAGGTTCAGAGTTATATTCCCGCGTTATGGAATCTGACTCCCAAGTTTCTTCCATTGTCATTCTGTCCTGATTAGTGGTTTCCCGCGGCGTGTTAATATCGCCGTTACTATTACTGGAAGAATTCTGGCCTTGCGGTATTTCTTGTGTTGTCCCGGATATTATATTTTCCATATATCCGTTGCCGCCTTCGTAGTAGGCTGTTGTTTGAGTATTATTGATATTAAGATACATGATTGTGCCGCGCACACCGCAAACAGCAGTCGGAGTTTTAATTTTAAATGTGGATTTTTTACCTAATTTTTCAACAAGCGCTTTTATTTCTCCTTTATTGGATTCAAACGTGTTGTCGTAATTTCCTGTTTTTATTTCCATCTCCATTTTTTTTATTGTTATTTCAGAATTTTCTTTTAGTGTAAGAACATTTCCGTTTTCAAGAGTTATTTCAACTCTTGAATTTTTGCCGGTTTGAATGAGATCGCCTTCGGTTAGAAAATCTCCTAATGAAACTCTCTGCGCGATGGAAGAACTGTTTTTTATGATAGTTACTTGACCCGATAGATATGTTATTTTTGCCGTAATTTTTATTATATCTTTTCCCATTTTTTTCCCATACGATGAAAATAATGGTTTTGTTTCTTCTTCATACATTGATAATTCCGCGTCAAGAACCGGCCTTTGTACTAAAGGGTCTGTGTTTAATGGGATACTAATAAAAGAACCTTTTTTTAATTCGATTGTTTTGTCAGGGGAAGAAATACCATTAATCGCTATAACACCTTCTTTTACGATGATACCTGTTGTATCTAGTTGGTAAAACGCGAAAATATCAGTGCCTTTAACTGTTCCGGTAGCGCTTGGCGTTATAATATGGAAATCACCTGATTTTCCATTTTTAGAAACAATAGCGCGCATTTTTCCGCGGTAGAGTTTTATTGAAGCGGATGAGCGTATTTTTTTATCATTAAGAAGATATTCATCAATTGATACCCTAGAAGCCGGCGCCATTCTAATAATACTTCCGTCATGAAAAGTGATTTCAAGTTTAGAATTATTTTTTGTTCGTATAATATCATGTTCGTATACAGGTGTATTTTCAGTTACCACGTTAGGCGAATCAGTATTATTTCTTAATACGTCAACCCTTCCTGTTACAGCTGTGAAAACCCCAATATCAATAGGTTCTGCCATAGCCGTCGGTATTTTAGGCAGGCTAAAAGAAATTGCCGCTAAAAAAAATAAAAAATAAAATTTTTTCATAATATGAAGCTCCTTAAGCATGTAATTAACCCGGAAAGCCGGACGTTATTTGCTATTGCAAATAACATTTTTTTTAAATAAAAGTTGACGAGTGAAAGGGAATGGCAGAGTTAGCGGACAATTAAGCTATTGTGTGCCAGTTCTTACAATGTTATTTTAGGGCCGCCTTCGCCAAGACTGCCGCATAAACATTTGATAAGCATTAAAACATGATTTTTATCAACGGTAAGAAATCTTATTCCTATATCGTATTTGCCTTTATGAGCGCCAGTGGTTATGGTAAGGCATCTTTTTACTTCACCTTGTATGTAAACAGGGTCATATTTTTCTTTAAAAAATATTTCCATATTAAGAATTGTATCCGGTTCTATTTCTTTGTCTGAAATAATCATAATACCTTCAACGCCTATATTATTTCCTATAGCGCGGAATCTGTCGCGTGGAGCGGCATTTTCACTTGTTTCTATAACGCTAAAATTAATTTTACTTTGAATATTAAGCCGCGCGTATTTTCTTTTTTCTTGGGGCATTTTTTTTTTCATAGTTTAGCTCTCCTAATTAAATTTTAAATTTAAATCGAAAAATAATAGTAAGATTATAATACTTTGCGCGAAAAAATGTATAAAAATTTTGTCAACACTATGGGGGTGATAATTGTAAGTTTTATTATTGACATTGTTATTCCTCTGAAGCAGGAATCCATAGATATCACAAATACTTTTAAAATCTTATAAAATCCGCGTAGATTCCCGATTTCGCGGGAATGACGGGATGTGTTTTCATAACTTATATAATAAAATTTATCAGCTACGTAGTAATCGCGAATTTTTTTTAAAAAATACGGAATAAGACTGTTAGCTGAAAAGATTAGCCCTAGTCGCTGTGGGCAATTGCAGTTTTTATTAGTAGATATTTTTATTTTACAGTAGGGTTAATACCCCGCGGCTTGCCGCGAGGTAGCTTAAGTGGCGGAATATTTTTTAACTCCGTATCAAGTTATGGAGTATTTTATTCTATTTTATTAAAAAATTTCAGATAGTCGCTGTCAGTGGAAAGCATTGCAGTTGTTCCACTACAAATGGATGTTGCGTATCCTTCCATTGTTTTTATAAAATAAAAGAATTGAGCATCTTGGCTGTAGGCGGAGGCGTATATTTTAGTTGCTGTCTGATCAGCCTTGCCTTTTATTATTTGAGATTCTCTGAATGCTTTTGATGTTATAGATTTAAGTTCTTTGCCCATTTTGCCTTTTATTGTGGCTCTTTTTCCCATTCCTTCAGACCTATATTCTTCGGCCGCGCGTTTACGTTCGGCTATCATTCGTTCATAAACTTTTTTTCTTACTTCCTGCACATAGTTAATTCGTTTGATGCGGACATCCATAATGTCTATTCCATATTGAGGCGCGATCTTTTTCGCGTGTATTAAAATTTCATTTTCTAGGGCTTCTCTCCCTAATTGAATTTTTTCAAGAGCTTCTTCCGCGAACATAATTTTATCCGGATTTTCTTTTTCATCTAACACACGGTTAGAGTTACGGACAACTTCTACTAAAATATTAGAAGTAATAACGTCACGGGTAGCGGAATTTATAATATCATCAAGTCTAGCCTGTGCTCCGCGTTCATTGCCCATTGCCTGTAAAAATTTCAGCGCGTCAACAATGTACCATCTGGCCATAGTGTCAACCCATATGTATTTTTTATCTCCTGTAGGTATTTGATTCGGGACGCCGTCCCAGTCAAGTAATCGTTTGTCGAAATAATGAGCTTCTTGCATAAACGGTGTTTTAAAATGAAGCCCGGCGGATGTGATGGGTTTACCTATTGGTTGGCCGAATTGTGTTAAAACAACTTGTTCGGTTTCTTTTACGATATATACCATCCCTGTCATTAAAAAAGCAGAGAAAAGTAAAAATAAAATTGCGATAAGAGAAAGCGCGTGCTTCATTATTTATTCTCCTTTATTTTTACCAAGGTCAATAAATGGTAAAATAGATTTTTCGTTAGAACTTACAATATATTTTTTTTCAATTTTGCTTAATACTTCAGTCATGTTTTCTAAATAAATTCTTTCACGAGTTACAGCCGGAGATTTTTTATATTCTTCTAGGATAGATAAAAATCTTTCTGTTTCTCCATGAGCGCGGTTTATTTTATCAAGCGCGTATCCTTCAGCTTCGCTTATCATCTGCTCTGCTTCGCCTTTCGCGCGCGGAATAATTTTATTATATTCTTCCCACGCTTCATTGATCATTCGTTCACGTTCTTGTCTGGCTTCATTAACTTCATTAAACGCGGGTTTAACTTCATTCGGAGGATTTACGTCTAAAAGTTTCACCGTAACCACTTGAAGCCCTGTGTTATATCTGTCAAAAAGTTTTTGTAATTCTGTATCCGCTTTATGATCAATTTCTTCGCGTTTACTTGTTAATAATTCATCAACAGTATAATCTCCGCATAAACGGCTCATTATTACTTCACATAAATTTCTTATGTTATTACTAGGGTCTCTTACATAAAAAAGAAGTTTAACCGGGTCTATTACCTTGAACTGCACAATCCACTGGACATCTAAGATATTAAGATCTCCTGTAAGCATAAGAGATTCATCATAATATTCATGTTCGGAATATTGTGAGCGCACATCAGGGACTATAGTCCTAAATCCGAATTCTTCTTTGAAAATTTTTTTTACTTTTACGGGAGTGACATTTTCTATGCCAAAAGGAATTTTAAAATGAAGCCCGGGTTCAACAGAGCGGACATATTTACCAAATCTCTGTATAACGCCTGTTTCATCAGGGCCGATAGAATAGATCATTCCTTTAAAAGAGCTGACGGATAAAAAAATAATAATAAATAATGGGATATATTTTTTGAAATCCTGCCCGGCTTTACGTATTTTTTCTTTACTCTCCGCGAAAAGTTCTTCCGGAGTCCTGAAATCATCCATTTTATCCTCCCTGTTTCTATTATCCCAAAAAATAAATCACGCTAATAGCGTCTAAGTTTATAATCCTAAAATTTATTTAAGGTAAGTAGTTTGACATTATTATTGTAGGTAAGTATATATAAAAAACCGTTCAAAGCAAAACAAAAGTTGTAAAAATTTTTAAAATTATTAATTTTCATCAGTTTTTATTGGTAGTTCTTCTATTTCTTTTAATTCAGGAAGAATTGTTGCCTGAGAGATTCCAAGTTCTTGAAATTTTCTAATACTGACTAAAACCCGTTTTTCAAGAGAGCCGGACATGTTATTAAAAGCTTTTACTGAATCGGCTAAACATTTTCCTGTTTTATTTAAATGTTCCATAAAAGGATTAAACCGTTCAATTAGGTCTTTGCCGAGTTCTGATATTTCTCTAGCATTTTTTGCCATTTCTTCCTGACGCCAGCCGTAACTGACCGCGTGGAGTAATGCTATTAAAGTTGTGGGAGTAGAAATAATAACACGGTTATTCATGCCGTCTTCTATTAAAGACGTGTCTTTTTCGAGTGCCGCGCTTAAAAAAGATTCACCGGGAACAAACATTATTACGAATTCCGGAGTTTTTTCAAAATCTTTCCAATAATTTTTATTAGACAGGTCTTTCATGTGGCGTCTCATTTGACTGGCGTGCCTGTCTAAAGAATTATTTTTTACGGTTGCGTCTATTGTGTTAAGCGCGTCTAAATACGCGTCAAGTGAGATTTTACTATCAATTACTATAATTCGTTCATTCGGCAGGCGTATTATCATATCAGGCCTTATTTTGCCGTCATCATTAGATGATGAAACCTGTTCGTCATAATCGCAATGTTCTACCATGCCTGCTAGTTCTACAACTCTTTTGAGAGTCATTTCTCCCCATCTGCCCCGTACTTCTGGCCTTCGTAACGCTGAGACAAGGTTGCCGGTTTCTTTAGCTAGAGATTCTTGCGCGATAGTCATTATTTTAAGATGATTATCAAGGCTTCCATACGCGGCGGCGCGGCTTTTTTCTATTTCAGCCAAAGCAGTTTCATATTTTTTTAGAGTTTCTTCCAGCGGCTTAACAATATTTTTAATAGAATCCTCTCGTTTTTCCATATCAAGTTTAGCTTGTTTTAATATGCTGTCTAAAGGTTCTTTCGCGAGTTCCATAAACGTTTTATTATTGCTTTTCAAAGCTTCTCCTGAAAGCGCCTGAAACATATCTCTGAATTTTTCTTTAGCTTGTTCTAAAAAAGATTTTTCTTCCTCGAGACGTTTGGATGATTCTTCAAGTTTTGTTTCAAGAATAGCGTTATTTTTTGTGAGAAGTTCTGATTTTAACCGTAAGCCGGATATTATCTCATCGCGCGCTACTAAATTATCTTTAGCTTCTTTGAGTTTGGATTCAGTTAATTTTAATTCAGCGGACATTTTTGTGATTTTATAAAAACAGAACGCACCGAGCAAAAATAATCCGAAAACAAAAAAAAGTATAATAATCATAATTATTGTTTCCTTGTTTTATATGGTGTTATTAGTGGTTTAATCTTTACAGGGAATAGACCCGAGTAAATATTTTTTTCTTTCCTCATACGGAAAATGTTCAATAGCGTATCTCAGCATAACGCGGGGCATATTTTTGTACCGAGGCTGTAAAAATTTTTCTAATTTTTTTTTGTCGCGTTTTCCTATTTCGCGGAGCATCCAACCAACAGCTTTATGAATAAGGTCTTCTTTATCATTTAGTAAGACATCTGATATCTTCAAGGCCTCATCAAATTTTTCTTGTCGTATGTCAAAAAACGTTGAAAGGATAGCAATTCTTCGTGCCCATAAATTTTTAGATTTTGCTAAGGAATACAAAACGTTCTTATCCTTATCCGCTAGAAAATTTCCGACAATATGCGGTGCTGTAATGTCCACTAAATCCCAATTATTTATGTATTTTATATTTTTGAGATAAAAGTTAAAGATATTTTTTTTATATTTATCCGTGCTTTTCTTGTATTTTAAAATAAGAATTATTAATCCTAATAATCTTTCTTCATGAAAACCTGAAGAAATAAGGCATTGAACCATATCTAGTTCCAATTTTTCATAATATTTTTTAGCGACGCGTCGTATGTCAGGGACAATAATTCCCAAAAATTTATCGCCTTCGCCGTATTCTCCGGGGGCTGTCTTGAAAAATCGCGCTAAAATTTTAGATTTTTCGGAACTGGCATATTTTAAAAAATCTTCACGCAAATAATTTAGTATTTGTGACATTTTTACGAATTCCTTTTTTTTGGGGTAGAATTGTCCGGCAAGAGAACATATTCAGAGTGGGAAATCAATTTGATATTTTTAGAGAGGAGATTATTTTTTAAATAAGGATTTTCAAATAATTTTAATTCTTTATGCGAGTTTTTATGCCATGGTTCTTGTTTGATGAATTCGGGGTTGAATAACGCGGGATGTATGGCTAGTTCATGGCATCCTTCATTAAGATTGGAAATCATATAATTAAAAACATTTTCAGTAATATTTCCTGAATGAAAATGTCCCCAGAAAAAACTGTTATGTTTTAAATTTGAATATTTTATATTTTCCCTAGAGAATAAAAATATTCCGCGTAATGCGCAGTATCTGGAAAAATTTTTTAATGTAAAATTTTCACGCGCGATAACGCCGCTTTCAAAAGGGATTCTGATATAAGGCACATTAAATGTCTTTGCTAGGTTTATGATTACATCAAATATAGCAGGCAGTATATGTATATGTTCATGACTGTCGATATGAGTTATTTTTAATCCTGTTTCTTTAATTCTTTGTAACTGCGAGGATAATTCTTCATGTATGCGCGCTTTGCCGATTTTTTTAAACAGATAGCGTGTTAAAAATTCTTGATATCCGTATGGGAACATTTTTTTATTATCTCTTAAGACTGTCAGTTCTTTTCCTTTAGTAACTGGCGCGAAGTTTCCGCTTAATGTCAGATGAGCGCCTATTTCTTTTATTCCCAATTCTTTAGTGATAGAGACAGCGTCGTCGAAATAATGGGCTACAGGCATAATACTCGCGCCGGTTATTGTTCCTAGCGTGAAACATTTTTTTATTGCTGAATTTATAGCAATACTTTTTCCAAAATCATCAGCGTTTATTATTAAATATTTCATAAAATTTTTCAGTAGCGGTATATTTACAATATATCCTTAACGCTCTTGTCTCAGCAAGGGCACGTATTAGGCGGTCATTCCTATTCTTTTTCTTTTACCCAAACTTTTTTCCCTTGAAACACAATCGCGAGTTTTTTTATTTTTTTTATGCCGCGGGATTTTAAAATAACGTCATATTGTTTTTCTTCTATCTGTTTAAACG
>JYNY01000382.1 GCA_000954095.1 Candidatus Omnitrophus magneticus
AGGGTAATTTAAAAGATAAAGATAAGTAAGTGAGTTTAAGGGGAAGATGGAAGTGGTATAGGGGATATGGATATAATTATGGAGGTAATAAAGAAGGGGATAAAAAAAAATATTAAATAAATGATAAATAACAAGAAAATCGTATGTATTAGCTTGTTTAAGTACTTCGACGTCTCGTTACTTATTTGGCAAAAATCCAAAGGAAATATTGTCCATCCTGTCTCCTATATACATCTCTGAGTTCACGATACCAGGCATGACTCTGTACGCTTAATCTCGCTCGTTAATAACATCCTTTTACCTATCCTCCCCCCCCCCATTGCATCCCTGGGTTTCCAAAAAATAAAAGAATATAAAGCCTTACCCAAAAAAAAAAAACCGCCATTAAAGACATAACAATATTTAACGTATGCCCTAAAAATAATATCATCGC
>JYNY01000384.1 GCA_000954095.1 Candidatus Omnitrophus magneticus
AAAACTGCTCAGATTTTTTTTTATACCACTCGTTTTCCACTCGTAGTTTTCCGATTTCGCAATATAGCTCATTTACTAATACGTTCTTTTCTTTATCTATCGGTACTGGTTTTGTTTTAAAAATCTCGACTAATCCCTCTATTGCCCGTTTTCGCCATCGAGTTAATTGTGTCGGATGAACTTCATATTCGCTTGAGAGCTCTGCCATTGTTTTATTTGTTTTTAACGTCGCTAACGCCACTTTTGCCATAAATTCAGCACTGTGTTTTTTCTTCATTCTGGACCCCCTTTTTCTTTTATTTTACCATCTATCCTATCCCCTGCATCTGGTCCAGTTTTTCCCGACCATTATATTATGAATTATTGTGCTGACTTCTTCATTTGATAAACCTTTTACATAAAGTTCAAACGCTAGATCATTCATCTTTTCATTTTCATCCCGTAAAATGTCCAAAAACACCGGCTTAAACAATCCAAGCCTGTCTCTAGGAACTTCTATCCGAAACATTTTACTAATTCCTTTTACACTAGCTGAAGTAAATCCGTTTCTTTTATTAGTTGTTTCTTTTTCTCCCCGTTCCCCATGCCCATACCCTAAAAAACCTTGTTGTTCCGCTTTAAGAATTGTTTCAAAAACTGTCTTTAAAACACCCGGGATAACAGATTCCCTATCTCCCGCATATTGTAAAAAATCTAGTATTCCTTTTTCTAAAAATGCGCTATAATTTTTCTCCATTGGCAAACCTCCTTGTTAAATTAAAATTTTTTTAAGGGAATTTTTTTAATTTTAACAGTTTGCCAATTTTTTTTCGACCCCATTTTTTTGTATAAAAGAATGGGGTCTTTTATTTTACG
>JYNY01000385.1 GCA_000954095.1 Candidatus Omnitrophus magneticus
CTTTTAGCCGTTCGTATAAATTGCGTAGTCTTCTTTGTCTCATTGACCTTTCTTTATCACGCCTGCCGTTACTAAAAGTCAATATATACAATTCTTTTTCTTCTCGGATAAGTTTTACTTTTACATTTTCTTGAACTTTTTTCCATGGTTCTTTTAATAATTGTTTTTCAAGCTTAGACAGTTTTCCTCTTGGCGTTCCGACAAGATAATCAGCATTATGTTCTCGCATTTTTTTAAGACTTTCTTCGGTAGGAATGCCTCTATCCATAATCCACAATCTATTTAATTTGCCATATACTGTTTCTATCTTTTTTAAAAATTCCGGTAGAGTTGTCCGGTCTTGAGTATTTCCCGGCATAACTTCATAGGCCACCGGAAAACCTTCTTTAGTGACTATAAGCGCAATTACTACTTGCACGCAATCACTTCTCTTATCTCTACTATATCCGAATTTTTTTAATCGTTCATTATCTTTTGAATCTGCCTCAAAATATGTGCTGGTAAGATCGTATAATAAAACATCATAGGATATATTAAATAATGTTTTCCAACGTTCAGATAAAAATGAAAATAAATCTTTTTTGGGCGCGTGAAGTAAATCCAAACAGCGATACAAAGTATCATCTAACGCGATAGAATCATCCTCTCCTAGCAAATCCGCCATAGCGCTACTTTTAAACCATTGCCTGTGTAAACGCCATTCACTACCAGCCGAAATCCAACGATACGTAACTAGTGTTTTTAAAACATTAAGCCAATTTGTCCCTTTACGGCTAGGGGTAAGATGTTTTGACCAAAAATTATCTATTCCCAAAAACATCAACATCACAATCGCTAACCAGCATGCTCCCCCTTCATGTGGACGCTAAAGGTGCACTTTACCAACTCCTACTTGTTTCGCTCCACCCCTCTCTTTACCCTTTCCCCCTTTTGTTCCTTCCTCTTTTTCTCCTTCCCCCCCCTCCTTTCCTCTTTTTCCTCACCATC
>JYNY01000386.1 GCA_000954095.1 Candidatus Omnitrophus magneticus
ACGTATATCATCTTCTAATTTATCCCGTTCATTAAGGTTTTTATCCATACTATTGTCATAAAATATGAATTTACTGCCAGCAGATTTTTTGGCGTTATACATTGCGGTATCTGCCTTCTTTAAAAGCATAGTAGGATCACTGCCGTCATCAGGATATAAACTAATTCCTATGCTGGTAGCAATAGAAAATGTCTTTCCTTTATGCTCAATATGTTTACCAAGCTCTTTAATTATTCTACAGCAAAGTCCCTTCAGCTCTTCCATAGTACCAAAACCTCTGCTTAATAAGGCAAACTCATCGCCCCCAAGTCGGGCTATCGTATCAGTTTCACGCAGACAACGCATTAACCGATTTGCAGTTTTTTTCAAGACCAAGTCCCCTGCATCATGCCCATGATTATCATTAATATTTTTAAAATTATCGAGGTCTAAGTACATAACAGCGGTCTTATCTTTATAGCGCTTTGATTGTTGTATGTGAACACTGGACAGACATCTTGGTTTCGATATTGAAGTTGCTAAAAAAGAATCGAACGACAACCCGGTT
>JYNY01000387.1 GCA_000954095.1 Candidatus Omnitrophus magneticus
ATTCACACATAGAATTTGTTCAGGACCGGCCCGGACATGATTTCCGTTACGCCCTAAATATCAAAAAAATAAAAGAGCTTGGCTGGTCTCCAAAAATAGATTTTACAGATGGAAGATATAAACGAACAATTTCGCATTATAAGTACTACAAGCCTTAACCCTCAACCGATTCCGAGCGATATAAAAATTGTTATGATAGGCCCGCCATTTGTCG
>JYNY01000388.1 GCA_000954095.1 Candidatus Omnitrophus magneticus
CTGAAACAAAACCTGTCAAAATTGCAAATGAAATTTATAGAGAAATTATACCAAGAGTTTTAACTGATCCGCTTCAAGACGCTATGGAGGAGGAAGCAAAAAGCGCTTGGTACATAAATCCCGCAGGCAAACTCGATATGGATAAATTATTAAAAGCTTTTCAAGAGTTTTACCGTGAAAATTCTGAAATGTGGCTTGAACGATTTGATTATAAAGAAGCCGGACCGCATTTACTTCTAATGGCATTTTTGCAAAGAATTATAAACGGTGGAGGAAAAATAAACAGGGAAATGGCTGTCGGTACAGGACGCACCGACCTTCTTATAGAATTTAACGGCGATAAATTTGTTTTAGAATTAAAATTAAAACGATTGCCGTCCGCGAAACAAAAAGGCCTCGACCAAATTTCACGCTATCTAGACACACTCGGCATGACAAAAGGCTGGCTTATTTTGTTCGAATTAAAACCTTCATCAATTGTTAAATGGAAAACCCGCCTTAAATGGAAAAATGTTTCATATCAAAATAAAAAGATTACTCTTGTGGAAATGTGAGATAGCTT
>JYNY01000389.1 GCA_000954095.1 Candidatus Omnitrophus magneticus
CGGAGAATAATTTATTGTGGAATTAGATTTTGAAAAAAAAATAATAGACGCTATTTTGAAACGAGGCTTTGCCGGTATGGATGAAATAAAAAGATTTACCGCGTATGAGCATAAAAGTAGTTATAACAGGAATATACTTATCTTCTTCCAAAGCTATATTAATAAAAGTGTTGCACACATTCGAAAAAAACTCCAGCCTCTGATTTATAAAAGGCTCTTCCATGACAACACTTTTTAAACGGTCATTCCTGTCAATCCCTGTATTAAGTATATTTTCCACTGCCCTATATACCATACAAAATCCCTCCTTATATCCGTCATAAAATACTGCCGGAGTATTTTCTAAATCAATATCTTCTACTTCTATTTTCCTACCGTAAGAGAAGTCAATAACAACACCTTCGCGTGAAATCATTTCATATTCCTGCCAATGAAATGATTCGTCATGGCGAGTTACATTTTTTGTAATTACTAAGCGGTTGGTAATAAATTTTTCTATAGTCCTTTAGAAAATCTTATTCTGTCATTCCCGAATTCTTTTCTGTCATTCCCGCGAAAGCGGGAATGCATAAGGGTTTTATGATATTTTTGAAATGGTTATAACATATATAGATTCCTCGTCCTGAGACATCACAACGTTAATAATCAAGCTTGCAATTACCATCCGCTTAGTGATTACCCTTTTTTGAATTTATGTTCAAATCCGTATTTAAAAAATAATTAAACTTTTGAATAAGGTGTATTCTGAGGCGATATTTTATTATTTAGATATTACTGGCGCGGGATTAGAAGAAGATATTTTTTTATTCCCTGCGAGTTCCGGGCTATCATCCATGGCTAATCTTTTTAAAGCGTACGCTTCTAATTTTTTAGAATATTCTATAATGCCGTGATCATTTATAAGCGTTATAAAATCTGTCATAGCTTTTTGAATAAGTCTGACACTTCGAAGTATATCATTGTAATTAGATATAAGCCTTAACTCGCTAAAATTCATAACGCACGGGGTTAGAAATCGCATATCTCCGTGATGCTCATATCCTCTAAAATTTTTTATAAAACGAGTTATCCAATTACGAAAAAAAGTAAAAGGAATTATCATACTCACACCCCATAAAATCCCAAGCACCAGTTCAACTAAATATGTAAACGGCAGAGACGGCACAATATCAAAAGCATTAACAACGCGGTAAATCGGGGATTTTATTTCATCGCCAAATTCACTTACTCCAACCTTAGGGTTCCCAAAAGTATAACAAGCTCCAATGTTATCGGAATTTAGCGCGCGCGTGGCAACTATAGCCAGAGCTCCACCAAGCGAGTGTCCTGTGATATATAAAGAATATTCTTCCATACCTTCTAGAGACTTACGTATGGAATACTCAACTGTCGAAAACGCCTTACGAAATCCATTATGAATTTTAACGCCAGCTTCATCTTTATAAAACTTAGCGTCAAGATCGGCTTTTATATCCCGCAAATCTTTTAGTTCAGTTCCGCGAAAAGCCAAAACAACTATTTTATCGCTATCGCGTTTTGCTAAAAATGCCTGCGTGCCACAATTACTAAAAATTTTAATAAGCTCAAAATTCGCTTGTTCAAGAGATTGTTTTAAAGTATCGTACCCATCATTTGAGGGAGTATTTACAGAATCTATATAATCCTGAATTTTTTCGGATATTAATTTTTTATTATTATTGCCAGATACAAAATTGATTAATTTGTCAAAATCAAAATCATCTCTTTCGAATTTCACATAAGCTAAGCGTGACATTTCTGACATAAGCCAAGCCATTCTATCACTATACGCGGCTCTAGCTACAGGGGGTACAAGAAGTTTTTTATTTTGAAAATACATTATTTTTCCCTCCCTGAAAAAATAAATTTTTTCAACACACGCGTAACGATATTATTTAGCGGATTTTTTAGATTTGAAACAATCCTCTATGATTTTCATTGAACAATAATCAGAACACATCGTACATACGTCTTTACCTTTGGGTTTTGAAACACTCCGTCTTAAACGGGGCAATTTTTGATCAATCGCCAACTTAAACTGTGTTTCCCAATCACGTTTTCCTCTTGCTTTAGATATCTCATAATCCCTTTTTAAAGCGCTCGGTATTTTTTTCACAATATCCGAGGCATGAGCGGCTATTTTTGAGGCGATAACTCCTTGCCTAACGTCTTCGATATCTGGAAGGCATAAGTGTTCCGCGGGTGTGACATAACATAAAAAATCAGCTCCCGCGCTTCCCGCAAGAGCTCCGCCAATAGCTGAAACAATATGATCATATCCGGGCGCCGCGTCTGTAACTAATGGACCCAAAACATAAAATGGCGCGCCATGACAAATCAATTTTTCCAATTTCACATTAGCTTCTATCTGATCAAGCGGCATATGCCCCGGGCCTTCAATCATAACTTGAACACCGTAATCAAGAGCTTTTTTCTGTAATCCGCCCAATACAATAAGCTCTCCTAATTGAAGCCTATCTGTCGCGTCATGAATAGATCCCGGCCTTAGGCTGTCGCCTAAACTTAAAGTTATATTATATTTTTTTGTTATTTTAAGAATTTCGTCGAAATGCGTAAAAAAAGGATTTTCTTTTTGATTTTTATACATCCATCCAGCAAGAAGAGCACCGCCTCTACTCACAATTTCAATTATACGAGTACCTTGACTAGCCAAACGAACTAATTCCAAAGTAATCCCCGCGTGTATAGTAAAAAAATCTATTCCCTCTTCAGCTTGTTTTAAGACTACATCTATAAAATCTTTTTCTTTAAGGGAATTAAAATTTTTGATATCACACGCCAAATCATAAATAGGAACTGTGCCTATCGGAATAGCCGAGTTATGAACTAATTTTTTTCTAAGTTTCTGGGATAAAGGGCCTGTTGAAAGATCCATTATGGTGTCAGCACCAGAATCTATAGCAGTGTCCAGCTTTTTAAGTTCCTCTGAAATATTTGAACTTGTTTTTGAAAGGCCTATATTAGCGTTAACTTTAGTAGTTAAACCCTCACCTATCGCGCAAGGTTTCGGAATCGAACGTTTGTTATTACTAGGTACAACAATCCGTCCCTCTTGTATGAGTTGGACCGCCTTTTTAAAATCAATATCTTCTTTTTTAAGAGCGAGCGCCAACAATGATTTTTTTATGTTTATCATTATATCCTTTTATTGTTAAAAAAAGACAAGAATTAGATTATTTAAATGCTTTGCGGTCATAAGAAATAAATCACTCTCAACGGCCGTATGCAATAGCCTTAATGGATAATAAAATTGCAGTGAACAAAATAATTATTTCTTCATGCTCTGTAAATCTTTTACTGCGGATTTTTCAATTTCGTATAGACGAAACCTGAATCTTTTAAAATTTTGGGATAATTCCTGTTCAAAAAGTTTCAGGACTTCTTCCAAAACGCGTAAAGATTCTTTTCCTCTCTGCGTATTCGCTAAAAAAAGATCAACAAGACTCTCTCTTTGCTTTTCTGTTTTTGTGGAATGAATGCCCACATCTTCAATGCTATCCCTCGATGAGACAAGTTCTTTTAAATGTTCTTTACGCAAATCTTTTATAGCCTGAAAAATGTCATGCCTCAAATTTTTTAAACGCCGTGTTAATCGTTCATTATTCGTGGCAAATCTTACGATATCTTCCGCGACACGAATCCCTTCCATTACCCTGTTTAAATTAGCATCAACAATTCTATACACACCGCTTTCCATATAAATATTTTATCCTTCTATTTTTTTAAAGAGTCTATTAAACTTGTGGTTGAATAACCATCAAGATATGCGATAATACGCACCTTTCCGCCCATTGACTTAACATATCCAGCGCCTGCTATTTTATCTTCCTCCCAATCCCCGCCTTTAAAAAGAATATTTGGAGTGATAAATTTTATTAATTTTTCAGGAGTATCTTCTTCAAAAATAGTAACAAAATCTACCGCGTGTAAAGAAGCTATAAGTTCAACACGGGCGTTCTCCGCGTTAATCGGTCGAGACGGCCCCTTAAGCCTTTTGACAGAGCTATCGCTATTGATAGCGACTATAAATTTATCGCATTCTTTTTTAGCGGCATTAAGATACCGCGCGTGTCCTAAATGAAGAATATCAAAACAGCCGTTTGTAAAACCTATAACATTACCTGTAGCTTTTGCTCGCGCAATGGACTCGGCAAGTTTTTCCCAATTCATTATTTTAGCGCGTACATCCATCATTCAACCTTATTTATTTTACCGTTATATATCGCGTGATATACCATCACTGCAAATTCTATCTTCAACCAATTTACAAAGAATATGAATAATTAAAATATGCGTTTCTTGAATACGGGCGGAACTTTTTCCTTCAACTAAAATAAAAATATCAGATAAAGATGGCAGTTCGCCGCCGTCTCTTCCTGTAAGAGAGATAATCTCTAATCCATTTTTTTTAGCTATTGTCGCGGCTTTTATAATATTAGGAGATTTTCCGCTGGTAGAAATTACAAAGGCTATATCGCCCTTATTTCCTAAGGATTCTATTTGACGACTAAAAATAGAGGTGAAATCATAATCATTTCCGCACGCGGTAAGGATAGCTGAATCAGTATTAAGGGCAATACACGGAAGACTTCTTCTTTCCTTCTCAAGACGAACCACAAGTTCCGCCGCCATGTGCTGGCTGTCTGAAGCGCTCCCGCCGTTACCAAACACCAAAACTTTATTCCCTCTTTTATAAGCGTTGTATAAGCTATCCGCGGCCTTTAAAACGTTTACAACATTAGTCTCTTTTGAAATAAAATTTTTTTTATGATTTATACTATCTTCAAAAATTTGCCGTATTATTTCAATATTCGCCATAATTAATCCTGCTATTTTACATTTCCCGGTAAGGTATAGTCTGACGTTTACTCAAATGGGGGATATCTTGATGAGATGTTACGCTAGGAACATCTCCAACTACCTTATTCACCTGCATAAATATATTAATCTTTTCGTCAATTCCAAGCATGCCTTGAATTTTATTTTTAACTTCAAATTGTATTCTCTCCGTAATCTCAGGAATATTTGTTCCCGCTGATATTGTAACTCTGGCATTAATATTTATCCCTTTGCGGTTATACCCAATGACAGATTTCATGCTTATTATATCAGGAATTGTCTTCGCTACTTTACGGACATATTCTTCAACAGCTGAAATAGCTACTTTTACTTCTCCATCAGGATTTTGAATTGTTATTACCTTATCTTTTCTAAGTTTCGCGGATACTCTTAATGGAGTAATAATACCTGCTATAAAAAAGAACCCGCTCACAACATGTAAACATATTTGAATATTACTAGATGACTGAATAGTACTCATAAGAGAAAGCC
>JYNY01000394.1 GCA_000954095.1 Candidatus Omnitrophus magneticus
AATATCCGCTTGCGCCGTCTGTATCCGCGGTATTTAACACTTGATAATCTATTCTGCCATATCCCTGACTCGCGTAATTTTCGTTATAATAATGATAATACACATTGCCGTATGTATCCGCGCTTGCTAAAGTTACTGACTCTAAATAATGTGTCGCGTCATTGTAATATGTATACGCGTTAATTAAATTTCCGCTCGCGTCATATTCGGTCACTCTTATAGGAATACTCATACTTGGGATTAACGGATTACTGTAATTCGCGTTCGCGTAACTTATTTTTTTCTTCACTACTCCTGTTGTCCCATGATATTCGTAATAATATCCTATTGCTCCGTCTGTATCCGCGCTCGCTAATACTTGATAATCTAATCTTCCATAACCTTGACTATTATAATTTTCATTTATGTAATGATAATACACATTGCCTGATCCATCGGCACTCGCGTGTGTTGTTGACTCTAAATAATTTGTCGCGTCATTGTAATATGTGTATAACTCTGTTTGATTGCCGCTCGCGTCATATTCATATATTCTTACATATGTAGTAAAATTCGGGCTTAACGCGTTACTGTAATCCGCGTTCGCGTAATATATTTTCTTCTTTACCACATTTGTCGCGCCGTGATATTCGTACCAATACCCGCTCGCGCCGTATGTATCAGGACTTCCTAATACCTGATAATCAACTCTCCCGTATCCTTGCGCGTTATAGTTTTCATTGTAATAATGATAATACACATTTCCAAACGCGTCTGGACCGGAATGTGTCGCTGACTCTAAATAATTTGTTCCGTCATTGTAATATGTGTATTTATCTATTAAATTCCCGCTCGCGTCATAATCATACACTCTTAATTTTGTTGTTAATACCGGATTTAATGGATCGCTGTAATCCGCGTTCGCGTAGCTTATCTTTTGCTCTACCACATTTGTCACGCCATGATAATCATACCAATATCCGCTTGCGCCGTCTGTATCCGCGGTATTTAACACTTGATAATCTATTCTGCCATATCCCTGACTCGCGTAATTTTCGTTATAATAATGATAATACACATTGCCGTATGTATCCGCGCTTGCTAAAGTTACTGACTCTAAATAATGTGTCGCGTCATTGTAATATGTATACGCGTTAATTAAATTTCCGCTCGCGTCATATTCGGTCACTCTTATAGGAATACTCATACTTGGGATTAACGGATTACTGTAATTCGCGTTCGCGTAACTTATTTTTTTCTTCACTACTCCTGTTGCCCCGTGATATTCGTAATAATATCCTATTGCTCCGTCTGTATCCGCGTTCGCTAATACCTGATAATCTAATCTTCCGTAACCTTGACTATTATAATTTTCATTTATGTAATGATAATACACATTGCCTGATC
>JYNY01000390.1 GCA_000954095.1 Candidatus Omnitrophus magneticus
ACAAAAACAAGAAAGATCTTAAATATTTATGTTTTTTAATATTTTGCCAATTGCTTCAGACACAAAAAAGTTGACAGTCTCGGAGGATTCCCTATATGGCTAATTATAGCACGGTTTTTAATCAACTTTTAGCATTAATTCCGCGATATCATTTTGAACGTTTTGTAAATTCTTTTAATGGCGACCGTTATGTTAAGACTCTTAAATGCTGGAACCAGCTTGGAT
>JYNY01000391.1 GCA_000954095.1 Candidatus Omnitrophus magneticus
GCAATAACTACATTTGACCGTACCGCGCCATGGGAATACATCGCGAACGCGGATGTGAATAACACATTCGGAAGTGTAGACTGGAATTTGGGAGAAGTAGACGCGATGACCGCACTTGATACCTCCGGAGAAAGCGCTCTTATTGACGGCGTAACATGGAGATATTTAGGAAGAAATTTATCAAATAATGGATTTTGGGGATTAGGTAAAACCGTGAGTAATGGCTGGACAGATAAATATGGATATAAACATATTTATTTAGATTCTGGAACACGAGGTATAACAACATTTGATAAAGATATAGCATGGGAAAGAATCGGGAAAGCCGGATACAGCGCGGACTTTAGCGAAATATTTAATGAAGATTGGAGCGCGGAAGAAGTTCAAGCGTTATACGCGTTATATCAAGCGCAGTCTGGAAGCGTAACACTTAACGGTTACACATGGCGCTATACATCTGAAGAATTTTCAGAGACGCAAGGGAAAACGTTGGGAGACTATTGGCTGAATAATCATAACCATAAATTCATCTACTTGGGTTCAGGACTTGAAGGTTCGCCGGTTCCCGAAATCCCGGGCGGAATGGCCCTCGCGCTACTATTTGGGTTTGGAGTGAGTTATTTAAGACGGATGAAGAAGTAGAGTATATATCGTAACTACCTTAAAAGGGGAAAAGGATACAAAGGAGAAGGGGAACATTTCCCCTTCTCCTTTGATACAGAAAAAATAGACCTTAGGCAAGGGGGTGACAGCGAGCCCCATAATCAAGCAACTTGCAAGACACGACAAAAGTTAACCGGATAAAGAAAGGCGAGCGTCAAGAGGGGGAAGGGAACCCTTCCCCCTATGAAAAAAACTGTGTGTAGGAATCTTTATTTTATTAGAATTATTTTTACAACATAAAAAAATAAATAACGAGAACACAATTTTGGAGTGAGTTATTTAAGACGTATAAAAAAATAAACTTATGTGCACACCTCCTTTAAAAGAAGTCCGTCTTTGATGTGTTGTCAAAGGCGGATTTCTTTTTTTTTGTAAAAATTTTTGGCGAAAATATTTTGTTTTGAGAGATTGTTCTTTTGTAATCACTAAGCGGATGGTAATTGCAAGCTTGATTATTAACGTTGGGATTTTCCATGAAGCAGGAATTTATATATGGTATAACCATTTCAAAAACATCATAAAACCCTTATGGATTCCCGCTTTCGCGGGAATGACAGAATGATGTTTTCTAAAGGATATAGAAAAGTTTATTACTAACCGCTTAGTGCTTACGTTCTTTTTCTCACGTTTTGCAATGCCGCGCGCGGGAAATAATTCTAGAGACTACTAGAATCGCGCTATTTTCTATTATTTTCTTTCCCCGCGCAATCTGTTATAATCTAGAAATATTTATTTATAAAATTATTTGGAGGGAATTTTAAAATGAAAAGTAAAAGATATTTTAATATAACCGGGTTCTGCCGTCCTGAAAAACATTACATGTTGGATCCATTAAGAAATCAGAGTGTAATATTTGATTTTATTGAAAAAGAAGAGTATTTCGCCATCCACGCGCCGAGGCAGACTGGAAAAACAACACTTTTACATGAATTAGCGCATAGATTAAATAAAGAAGGAAATTATATTTCAGTAGTGTTTTCGGTTGAGTCCGCGGGGTATAGATCTATAACTGAAGAAATTGGGAACAGGAAAATAATTGATTCTCTTTATAATGCTAGCGCGGGATATCTTGATAATAAGAATTGTCCGCCGAAACCGGAAAAGTATAAAAAAAAATTAACATTAGAAAATTATTTAATAGACTGGTCTATTTCACAATCAAAACCTATAGTTTTATTATTAGATGAAATAGATTCATTATATGACGATGTTTTAGTGTCAGTTCTTAGGCAGTTAC
>JYNY01000392.1 GCA_000954095.1 Candidatus Omnitrophus magneticus
TAAGGTGGGGTGGGGGGAAGGAGAAGGAGAAAAAAGAGAGAGAAAAGAGGGAAAGAAAAGAAGAGAGGAAGAGAGAGGAGAGAGAGAGGGGGAAAAAGGAAGAGAAAAGGAGGAGAAGAGGAGTGAAGGAGGAAAAAGGTATGGAAAGAAACGGAATGTTAGACAGGAATATATTTTATATTCCGGCGAAGAAAATCTTGGTAATACAACAGCTACTACGAATGGAACATATAACGGATGGGATCCTGTATACAGAGGCAAGTTTGATACAGCTATTCGTGAATTCCAGAATGTATTTTACAGAACAGCGATGGGAAGTTCCCCATCTACAACTAATCAGCACCAGATTTTATTAACAGGTAAAGTAGAGCCTACAGATAGCCTTACATTAAAAGGTACTTTTGGCAATTTCTGGCTTGCTGAAGAATGGGCGTCAACTACAACCGTAGTTAATCAGAATGAAGAGCAATACCTTGGTAGTGAAGCAGATATTACATTGACTTGGGATTACACAGAAGATGTGCAGTTTGGTCTTTTGACAGCATGGTTCTTCCCAGGCGATCATTTTGCTAACAGCCAAGATGATGTTGCTACAGATGTCGTTGGATCTGTTTCTCTTAACTTCTAATTATTTTTAAGCAAGAGATCAGGGAGGGAAAACGGCTCACCTTTTTGGTGAGCCGTTTTTTTTATGCTAAAAATTTCTTTGCAAGGAAAGGTTCTTGACTTTTAAAGAGAGTATGATAAACTTATTTTCATTGTTTGTAAGGAGAATTTGTTATTTTATACTTGGAGGTGGAGTATGGCAGAGGCGTATTGCGTAAAATGTAAAACTAAGAAAGAAATGAAAAGCCCACAGGAAGTTACTATGAAAAACGGCCGTAAAGCAATTAAAGGGTCTTGTAATAGTTGCGGCACAGGCTTATATCGCATATTGGGTAAATAAGAATTTTAATTATTAAAAGGATATTAAATTGTAGGGGCACGAAATTATCGAGTCCCTACAATGTTTTATACCTAAAGGTAATCTGTGGTAAAAAGAAAAATTAAAGATTTAGCCTTAGAAAAGGCGCATGCAATAGCTAGGGTTGCGCTTGAAAAAGAAGGCGAAGATATTCTTGTTTTAGATTTAACCAAATCCGCTAATATTTTTAATTATTTTGTGTTGATTACTGCTGGTTCATCTAAAAGAGTTCAGTCAATAGCAAAAGCCATAGACGAAGAGCTGTCCGTTAACTGGAAGCAAAACGCTCGCCTAGAGGGGAAAAATAATCCTTCTTGGACATTGGTTGACGCGGGAGATGTAATAGCGCATGTTTTTTATAAAGACGCGCGCAATTTTTATGGGATAGAACGGTTGTGGCTCTCTGCTCCAAGAGAAGAAATTAATGAAAAATGCTTGAAAAAAACTTTAAAGAAAAAATTATCCAAATCTTCAGCGAAGGCATAAACCAATATTTCGCGGAAGAGTCCGCTTGTCGTGCGGATATTTCTTCTTCTCTTATTTCCCTCGATGCCCCAAAAGAAAAACTTCATGGGGATATCACTTCCAATATCGCTATGGTTTTAGCAAAACAAGTAAAAGCAAATCCTGTCATTTTAGCTCAACATATCAGTGAAAAAATAAAAAAAATATTTAATCAGAGAAGCGACATTAATTCTTTTATCGACGGTATTGAAGTAAAAGGCGCGTTTATTAATCTTTGGCTTTCTGATAAATATTATGAAAATATTCTTTTGGAAATATTTAAGAATAAAGAAAAGTTTGGGCAGAATAGCGACTTTGGCGGGAAGAGAGTTAATATAGAATTTGTTTCAGCGAATCCTACAGGACCTCTTACGATTGCGCACGCGAGACAAGCCGCGATAGGCGATGCTTTAGCGCGAATATTAAAATTTAATGGATATGACGTGACAACAGAATATTATCTTAATGACTGCGGCAGGCAGATTAATATGCTGGGAAAGTCGCTAGAAATTAGGTATAGGAATTTATGCGGGAAAGAGGATAGTTTGCCGGAGGACGGGTATGTCGGGGAATATGTTATTGATATTGCTAAAGAAATAAAAGAAAAACACGGGGAAATGTTTTTAGAAGAAACAGAAAAAACTAGTAATTTTTTTAGAAAATACGCAGTAGAAAGCATAATGAATCTTATTAGAAAAGACCTTGAAGATTTTAGGGTTCATTTTGATGTATGGACAAGCCAAGCAGAATTTGAGGAAAGAAAAATTGTCGAACGCACTTTAGAAGAGCTGGAAAAAGCCGGCTATCTTTATGAACAAGACGGAGCTAAATGGTTTAAGTCAACGGCATTTGGAGATGATAAGGATCGGGTTGTTCGTAAAAGCGATGGTTCGTATACATATTTAGCGCCGGATATAGCGTATCATAAAGATAAATATTTACGGAAGTTTGAGAAAATTATTGACTTGTTAGGGCCGGATCATCATGGATATATAAACAGAATGAAAGCGGCTGTTTCTGCTATGGGATATGATAAATCCTCTATAGATATTCTTATAGTTCAGTTGGCTACACTGCTTCGAAATGGTGTAGCGGTTTCCATGTCTACACGTAGAGCGGAATTTATTTCTTTAAGGGAAATCATTGAGGAGATTGGCGTTGATGTGGCGCGGTTGATTTTTTTAATGAGAAGGCGGGACAGCCATCTTGATTTCGAGTTTGAGGTTGCTAAAAAAGAAGCGACTGACAGAAAGGATTGTACC
>JYNY01000393.1 GCA_000954095.1 Candidatus Omnitrophus magneticus
TACTGATATAGGCTATTTTACTAGGATTGATGATTTCGCTATGGATATATCAGATCTCTTTAACGTCATCACCGGATTATCACAACCGGCTCGCCGGAATAAAATTGTTGCTTCACCAAATTATATGCGAAAATCTTTTTCTGATTTAAAAGATAAAGAAAATAAAATATCTCCTAAAACGATACAAATATAAACATGAACTACTTCTGGTATAAATAAAGGGCAGCCTCTTACATTAAAAATTGGTCGTCAGGACCTTTGGTTTGGTAAAGGATTTATCGTTGGTGCTAACTTACAAGATCCAAATGGTAATTTACTTCCAAGAGAATATACAGCGATTAAATCTTTTGACGCGATTCGCGCTACTTTAGATTATGATCCTTGGACAATTGACGGTGTATTCGCGAAAATCCGCGAGAACCAAGACAGAGCAGATGAAGATATAAATCTTTGGGGTACAAATGTTGGTTATAAATTCAATGAATATAACGCGGAAGCCGAAGGTTACTGGTGGTTCAAACAACAGAGATATGTTGGAACAACTTCCAACGGGGCAACAATGCCGTCAGTTCTTAACGGCCACCAATCAAATGATGTTCATACTTTTGGTTTAAGAGGTAGTTTTGATCCTATAGAGGATTGGACAATTGCTCTTGAAGGTGCTTACCAGCTTGGCGAATATATCGGAGCAGCACAACAGATAGAAGAAAGAAGCAGAAGCGCTTGGGCAGTAGATGCTATGGTAGAATGCCGTTATTTCCAAGATAATTTTGCGTGGAGACCGGTTGTTGGCGCTGAATATATTTTATATTCCGGCGAAGAAAATCTTGGTAATACAACAGCTACTACGAATGGAACATATAACGGATGGGATCCTGTATACAGAGGCAAGTTTGATACAGCTATTCGTGAATTCCAGAATGTATTTTACAGAACAGCGATGGGAAGTTCCCCATCTACAACTAATCAGCACCAGATTTTATTAACAGGTAAAGTAGAGCCTACAGATAGCCTTACATTAAAAGGTACTTTTGGCAATTTCTGGCTTGCTGAAGAATGGGCGTCAACTACAACCGTAGTTAATCAGAATGAAGAGCAATACCTTGGTAGTGAAGCAGATATTACATTGACTTGGGATTACACAGAAGATGTGCAGTTTGGTCTTTTGACAGCATGGTTCTTCCCAGGCGATCATTTTGCTAACAGCCAAGATGATGTTGCTACAGATGTCGTTGGATCTGTTTCTCTTAACTTCTAATTATTTTTAAGCAAGAGATCAGGGAGGGAAAACGGCTCACCTTTTTGGTGAGCCGTTTTTTTTATGCTAAAAATTTCTTTGCAAGGAAAGGTTCTTGACTTTTAAAGAGAGTATGATAAACTTATTTTCATTGTTTGTAAGGAGAATTTGTTATTTTATACTTGGAGGTGGAGTATGGCAGAGGCGTATTGCGTAAAATGTAAAACTAAGAAAGAAATGAAAAGCCCACAGGAAGTTACTATGAAAAACGGCCGTAAAGCAATTAAAGGGTCTTGTAATAGTTGCGGCACAGGCTTATATCGCATATTGGGTAAATAAGAATTTTAATTATTAAAAGGATATTAAATTGTAGGGGCACGAAATTATCGAGTCCCTACAATGTTTTATACCTAAAGGTAATCTGTGGTAAAAAGAAAAATTAAAGATTTAGCCTTAGAAAAGGCGCATGCAATAGCTAGGGTTGCGCTTGAAAAAGAAGGCGAAGATATTCTTGTTTTAGATTTAACCAAATCCGCTAATATTTTTAATTATTTTGTGTTGATTACTGCTGGTTCATCTAAAAGAGTTCAGTCAATAGCAAAAGCCATAGACGAAGAGCTGTCCGTTAACTGGAAGCAAAACGCTCGCCTAGAGGGGAAAAATAATCCTTCTTGGACATTGGTTGACGCGGGAGATGTAATAGCGCATGTTTTTTATAAAGACGCGCGCAATTTTTATGGGATAGAACGGTTGTGGCTCTCTGCTCCAAGAGAAGAAATTAATGAAAAATGCTTGAAAAAAACTTTAAAGAAAAAATTATCCAAATCTTCAGCGAAGGCATAAACCAATATTTCGCGGAAGAGTCCGCTTGTCGTGCGGATATTTCTTCTTCTCTTATTTCCCTCGATGCCCCAAAAGAAAAACTTCATGGGGATATCACTTCCAATATCGCTATGGTTTTAGCAAAACAAGTAAAAGCAAATCCTGTCATTTTAGCTCAACATATCAGTGAAAAAATAAAAAAAATATTTAATCAGAGAAGCGACATTAATTCTTTTATCGACGGTATTGAAGTAAAAGGCGCGTTTATTAATCTTTGGCTTTCTGATAAATATTATGAAAATATTCTTTTGGAAATATTTAAGAATAAAGAAAAGTTTGGGCAGAATAGCGACTTTGGCGGGAAGAGAGTTAATATAGAATTTGTTTCAGCGAATCCTACAGGACCTCTTACGATTGCGCACGCGAGACAAGCCGCGATAGGCGATGCTTTAGCGCGAATATTAAAATTTAATGGATATGACGTGACAACAGAATATTATCTTAATGACTGCGGCAGGCAGATTAATATGCTGGGAAAGTCGCTAGAAATTAGGTATAGGAATTTATGCGGGAAAGAGGATAGTTTGCCGGAGGACGGGTATGTCGGGGAATATGTTATTGATATTGCTAAAGAAATAAAAGAAAAACACGGGGAAATGTTTTTAGAAGAAACAGAAAAAACTAGTAATTTTTTTAGAAAATACGCAGTAGAAAGCATAATGAATCTTATTAGAAAAGACCTTGAAGATTTTAGGGTTCATTTTGATGTATGGACAAGCCAAGCAGAATTTGAGGAAAGAAAAATTGTCGAACGCACTTTAGAAGAGCTGGAAAAAGCCGGCTATCTTTATGAACAAGACGGAGCTAAATGGTTTAAGTCAACGGCATTTGGAGATGATAAGGATCGGGTTGTTCGTAAAAGCGATGGTTCGTATACATATTTAGCGCCGGATATAGCGTATCATAAAGATAAATATTTACGGAAGTTTGAGAAAATTATTGACTTGTTAGGGCCGGATCATCATGGATATATAAACAGAATGAAAGCGGCTGTTTCTGCTATGGGATATGATAAATCCTCTATAGATATTCTTATAGTTCAGTTGGCTACACTGCTTCGAAATGGTGTAGCGGTTTCCATGTCTACACGTAGAGCGGAATTTATTTCTTTAAGGGAAATCATTGAGGAGATTGGCGTTGATGTGGCGCGGTTGATTTTTTTAATGAGAAGGCGGGACAGCCATCTTGATTTCGAGTTTGAGGTTGCTAAAAAAGAAGCGACTGACAGAAAGGATTGTACC
>JYNY01000395.1 GCA_000954095.1 Candidatus Omnitrophus magneticus
CACCGCTATTTAACTGCTCATTCTTTACCGCCACAAGTTGATACTCAGGGCTTGTCAATAATCCCCAACTGTATCCGCCTTGCGTTGCCCAGAGCGGAATCACGTTGCCCCAACCGGAATCGCTACTAAATAGATTCGAACCTGCTACGGATACCCCGTTTGCACCCATTGTAGGTAATTCTGTTTTTGTAGAATATGGATTGGAAGCTGCACCCCAATAGATATAGGAATTGGTATTATAACTTGAACCATTATATTGATTTGCAAACACAATATCAAAATATCCGTCATTATTAAGGTCTGCTATAGAACTATCTTTTGCACACATAGTGGGAAGTTCTGTTTTTGTTGAATATGGCCCTGTTGCCGCACCCCAATAAATATAAGAATTGGTATTATAACTTGAACCATTATAAGCATTCGCAAACACAATATCCAAATATCCATCAGTGTTAATGTCTACAATAGAACTACCTCTAGCCCCTTGCGTAGAAAGTTCTGTTTTAGTAGAATACGGCCCAGAACTTTCTCCCCAATATATATAGGAATTTTCATTAGCTCTACCATTTGAAAATATAATATCCAAATATCCATCATTATTCATATCCGCGATAGCAAGAGTTTGTGCTTGTCTAGTGGAAAGTTCTGTTTTTGTAGAATACGGTCCGGAACTTCCGCCCCAATAAATATACGAATTGATATTATTGCTTGAACCATTACCCTCTTGCGCGAACACAATATCCGAATATCCGTCATTATTGAGGTCTGCTATAAAAGCGCCCTGCGCTAGGGTAGTAGGAAGGTTTGTTTTAGTAGAATATGGTCCAGAACTTGCTCCCCAATATATATAGGAATTGCTGTTAACAACATAATTCCCAAACACAATATCCAAATATCCATCATTATTGAGGTCTGCTATAGAATTGCCCACTGCCCCGCTAGTAGCAAGGTCGGTTTTAGTAGAATATGGCCCAGCACTTGCTCCCCAATAAATATAAGAATTGATATTATAGCTGGTACCATTATAAACATTAGAAAAGACAATATCCAAATACCCATCATTATTGAGGTCTATTATAGAGCTAGTGGTTCCTCCGCTAGTAGGAAGTTCGGTCTTTGTAGAATACGGCCCAGTACTTGCCCCCCAATATATATAGGAATTTATATTACGGTTTGTACCATTCAGTTCATTCGAAAACACTATATCCGGATACCCGTCTCCGTTTAAGTCGTTCGCGGCGTTTGCCAGAATTGGCGTAACACAAAAGAGTCCGGCGAACGCTATTACTAAGAGAGTTAAAAGTTTTGGGAGTTTTCCCCATCTGTCATTCCCGCCCCCTCTTCTGTCATTCCCGCGCAAGCGGGAATCCATGGAGGCATTCCTTATCCGTTTCAAATAACTCACTCCAAACCCAAATAGTAGCGCGAGGGCCATTCCGCCCGGGATTTCGGGAACTGGCGAACCTTCAAGACCTGAGCCTAAGTAGATAAATTTATGGTTATGATTATTCAGCCAATAGTCTCCCAACGTTTTCCCTTGCGTCTCTGAAAATTCTTCAGATGTATAGCGCCATGTGTAACCGTTAAGTGTTACGCTTCCAGACTGGGCTTGATATAACGCGTATAACGCTTGAACTTCAGCGTAACTCCAATCTTCATTAAATGTTTCGCTAAAGTCCGCGCTGTATCCGGCTTTCCCGATTCTTTCCCATGCTATATCTTTATCAAATGTTGTTATACCTCGTGTTCCAG
>JYNY01000396.1 GCA_000954095.1 Candidatus Omnitrophus magneticus
CTTTTAGCCGTTCGTATAAATTGCGTAGTCTTCTTTGTCTCATTGACCTTTCTTTATCACGCCTGCCGTTACTAAAAGTCAATATATACAATTCTTTTTCTTCTCGGATAAGTTTTACTTTTACATTTTCTTGAACTTTTTTCCATGGTTCTTTTAATAATTGTTTTTCAAGCTTAGACAGTTTTCCTCTTGGCGTTCCGACAAGATAATCAGCATTATGTTCTCGCATTTTTTTAAGACTTTCTTCGGTAGGAATGCCTCTATCCATAATCCACAATCTATTTAATTTGCCATATACTGTTTCTATCTTTTTTAAAAATTCCGGTAGAGTTGTCCGGTCTTGAGTATTTCCCGGCATAACTTCATAGGCCACCGGAAAACCTTCTTTAGTGACTATAAGCGCAATTACTACTTGCACGCAATCACTTCTCTTATCTCTACTATATCCGAATTTTTTTAATCGTTCATTATCTTTTGAATCTGCCTCAAAATATGTGCTGGTAAGATCGTATAATAAAACATCATAGGATATATTAAATAATGTTTTCCAACGTTCAGATAAAAATGAAAATAAATCTTTTTTGGGCGCGTGAAGTAAATCCAAACAGCGATACAAAGTATCATCTAACGCGATAGAATCATCCTCTCCTAGCAAATCCGCCATAGCGCTACTTTTAAACCATTGCCTGTGTAAACGCCATTCACTACCAGCCGAAATCCAACGATACGTAACTAGTGTTTTTAAAACATTAAGCCAATTTGTCCCTTTACGGCTAGGGGTAAGATGTTTTGACCAAAAATTATCTAATCCCAAAAAATTCCACATCTCAAGCGCTAACCAGCATGCTCCCCATTCTCGTGGACGCTCAAGGCGCATTTCATTAAGTTTTATCTGTATTGGATTAGTAACTTTATCAGGCGGATTTATATCATCCGTAAAAATTGATAACTGGCGATATGTCTTATCGCTTTTATCAAATACTTCTAAAGCTTTACACCATGAAGCTTCTTGAGAATCATTAATTTCTCCCAAATAAAGAACTTGTCGTTTTATTACTCCGCGGCGAGTTCTAATACTTTCAACAATGCTGAAATAACGATGTTCTTTACCGTCTTTAAACCTTCTGCGACATTTTAAATACATAATGTCTATATTTTTACACAAGTAAATACTTTGTCAATCAACTAGGTCGGCCCCACAACCATTTTTTGAGTTTTTAAAACATAAAGCCCGCATTAAATGGGTACTTCAAAATTTTAAAATCTGAAAAATAGCTGTTTTTTTACGCGAATAGCGGAAGATGGGCTAAGTTCAGCAATCGTTTTTGTTTCCTTAAGAGCCTCCAGTGCCACACGAGCCTTTAACTCTTTTGGATATTGTATTCGCTTCTTCATTTTGACCTCCTAGTTTGGCTATTATTATAGCCTGTTTTCACACCTTAACCAGTGGTCTGAATTCAGGGAAGCATTATATAACTTAGAATTATTTATTTCTAGTCCATTTACAATTTCTCTCAAAGATTTTTTCCCGGAGGCTTGCGCGTATAGTAAAGATCCAAGCTGGTTCCAGCATTTAAGAGTCTTAACATAACGGTCGCCATTAAAAGAATTTACAAAACGTTCAAAATGATATCGCGGAATTAATGCTAAAAGTTGATTAAAAACCGTGCTATAATTAGCCATATAGGGAATCCTCCTTGTTTTATGGGCGTTTTAGCGTGTTTCCATTTTACCCATTTTAACATTTTTGGAGTGATTCCCTTTATTTTTTTAGACGTTTACCGGACAGGATTG
>JYNY01000397.1 GCA_000954095.1 Candidatus Omnitrophus magneticus
TAACATTTTCTAAAGACGGGATTTGCCATATACGCACTGTTGCGTCAGCTGACGCACTAGTTACTATTATTTCTCCTGTAGCTTTTATTATTGTGTGGGCATGTTTAACCCAATACGTATGTCCTTTTAATGTTAAAACTTTTATTTTGTTATCTAGCCCTATTTGCCATACACGCACTGTGTTGTCGCTTGACGCGCTAGTTACTATTATTTCTCCTGTATCTTTTATTATTGTTTGGGCTTGTTTAATCCAATTCGTATGTCCTTTTAATATTAAAACTTTTATTTTGTTATCTACCCCTATTTGCCATACACGCACTGTTTTGTCACTTGACGCGCTGGTTACTATTATTTCTTCCGTATCTTTTATTATTGTGTGGGCATGTTTAACCCAATACGTATGTCCTTCTAATATTAAAACTTTTATTTTGTTATCTACCCCTATTTGCCATACACGCACTGTTTTGTCATTTGACGCGCTAGTTACTATTATTTCTCCTGTATCTTTTATTATTGTTTGGGCTTGTTTAATCCAATCCGTATGTCCTTCTAATATTAAAACTTTTATTTTGTTATCTAGCCCTATTTGCCATATACGCACTGTTCCGTCACCTGATGTGCTAGTTACTATTATTTCTCCGGTATCTTTTATTATTGTTTGGGTTTGTTGAACTCCATCCGCATGTCCTATTAATGTTAAAACTTTTATTTTGTTATCTTGCCCTATTTGCAATACACGCACTGTTTTGTCCATTGACGCGCTTGTTACTAGTATTTCTCCTGTATCTTTTATTATTGTGTGGGAATCAATAACTATATTCGTATGTCCTTTTAATGTTAAAACTTTTATTTTGTTATCTAGCCCTATTTGCCATACACGCACTGTGTTGTCCCATGACGCGCTGGTTACTATTATTTCTCCTGTATCTCTTATTATTGTGTTGACATGCGTAACCTCTTCTATATGCCCTGATAATATCCTTTTTACTTCATCTATTCCGCCTTCGCCGATATATTCCCATTTGGCAGATACTGGTTCCCAGTTAGCGTCAATTATTTTTTCTTTAGATTGAGCATTTTCCCATTTAGCGTTAGGAACGTCTTCCCATTTTGATTTTGCGGGGATTTCTTCTTGCGCTGTGATCTTGTCCATTTCCATTCCATCCCATACTTCTCCGGTTAATTTGCTATCAAGTATAGATTTAGAAAGCGCTTTTTTAACTGACTCTTTGTTTATAAATTCGCGCAATGTTTTTCCAAGCGGAGTTTCGCCGTGTTTTTCATAGGTTCCGCGGCCGAAAAATGCGGATGTTAACGCGATTATTGAGTTATGTTTAAGGCCGGTTTTTTCTAATACTTCATGCAGGATATATTCGTCGAGTAAGTCTTTTGGCCCGGTTGTGTTTTCGGTTTCGAGGATGTGTTTAATGACGTTTACCGCGAGGGCAGATTCGTGGCCGAGTAGATATTTTTCTGGGGATTCGACTATGGCGTTAAACCATTTGAAGGAGTCGCTAGGGGATTTAAGCGCCCCGATGACCGTATCAATTTGTTCTTGCGGGATATTTTGTTTAGATAAAATCTCGCGGATTTCGCCTTCGCGCGTAAGTAATTTCTCCGCCCGGGTTTTGACAATATCTACAATGTCTTGGTTATCGGCGTGGATTTTATCGCTATCTTGTTCGATTATTTTTCGCAAGGCGGTTTCTTCTTCATGACTAAATCCCGCTGAAATATTGCCGGTTGAAAAATCTTCGGTGTCGAATATTCCGCTCAAATCCATTCCGTCTAAAGGCATTGTTGCTATATCACCAAAATATTCAGGATGGTTGTTAACGAATGTTTCAGTGTTTTCATGGAACTCATCATAATATTTATCCATAATCTCGCGGA
>JYNY01000398.1 GCA_000954095.1 Candidatus Omnitrophus magneticus
CAGTGATAACTGAAGGGAATATTTCTGATATAAGAATAGCTAAGGATAAATTAAATATTAAACCGGACAGCATATATTGTTTTGACCGTGCGTATACAGACCTTGAACTATGGAGTAATATTGACTTTTCTAAGAGTTATTTTGTGACTAAATTAAAAAACAATCTAAAATATACAGTTCTCGGACAGCATCTAGAGGCAATGAAAGACGGGATATTGTCTGATGAAAAAATAAAACTAGAAAATAAAAAATATGAAAAGAATTTAAGAATGATAAGATTTTTAGATGAAAAAAGTGACGAAGTAGTTAGTATTGTTACCAACAATTTTAAACTGTCAGCTAAAACGATCGTACAAATATATAAAACAAGATGGCAAATAGAAATATTTTTTAGATGGATAAAACAGAATTTACAAATAAAAACATTTTTGGGAACAAGTAAAAATGCGGTGATGAGTCAAGTCTGGATAGCGATGATATATTATTTACTTTTGACATATATAAAATACCAATCTAAATATGAAAAATCGTTATTTTATTTGCATAGGATAATAAAAGAAGCATTATTATCAAGGTTGACATTGATAGATCTGTTAAGCGCAACACCAGCCAGAATTTCTGATTTTAAAATTAAGGAATTTCAACTAGTTTTTTGGTGAAATAGTTTTATCTGACAGGATTGTTATAATTTAATTATGCCTTTTTTTTATCTCGCAAAACTAGGATAATTGCCTTCTAATTTGAGTCAATTCGCATGTTTAAAAAAGTTTGTTATATGGTTTATATTATGATATAATGTAATATTTTATGTATATAGTTAAATTTAATATATTTATATTTTGGAGATATTGTGTTTAAGATTATATCATTTATGAAGAAATTAGTTAGTGTGATTTTACTATTCAGTGTTCCTATCGGTAATGTAAATATTCCCGCAGGGGCGCAAGAGTTATCTAGAGATTTTTCTATTAGCTCTGATACTTTAGGTGTTATTCCTGCGTCGCAAAATATGGATGTAAAACTTAAGATTTACGCGGAGCTATTGCGTAATCGTGTTGTTCTTGCCGTGTCTAGTGACGCGAAAGAGTTATTGCGTCAAGCAAAGGCTAAAGCAGTTTTATTAGAAAATGGAAAATATTTGGTAAGCGAAGATATTGTTAAGGATGACGCGCAGTTTTTACGTGCGGTTATTCATGAGGATATAGAAGCGGTTTTACAAATTATGAGCAGGCTTGAACCTAAAAAATATAAAGGAGTAAAGGAATTAATTTTATTGGTAAAGGATGTTCAGAAATTTTATTCAAGATTAAAAGGGGAATTGTGGACGGATTTATTAAAAGAAAAGTCTACTGATTTAGTTTTAAATGATATTTTGGCTACCGCGTTTGAGCTTTTGATTTCTGTTGATTCTGAAAAAATTATTACTGAAGAATCATTAACTTCGCGTGAAAGGGATTTTTTGCGTTTTATGCGCGGAATTATAAACGCGGGGAAGGTGAATTATTTTAGAGGTAATTTTTTTAACGCGAAAGAACGTTCGGATTATTTGCTGTTGGTTTTAAATAGAGGTTTTAGGTTTAACAAGGCATTGATGGCTTGGAATAATAATGATGATGATGTGACTTTGCCGGATTCTATTAAACGCGGAGATAAGACTCTTATTGTAACTTATTATTATGAATTAAAAAAACGTATGTTTGATTCATTGGATAAAGGAGAAGAAGCTATATTCCGCCGCGCGTATAGAGAGATGAAATTTTTATTAGATATTATTTCTAATATTATTGATAGTTTTGATGAAACGTTTTTAGCTGAGATAGGCGCGAATTTAATATCTTCTGGAAAGATTCCTAATTTTTTAATCATGCCTTTTTTAGGTAGTGACACGCGGTGTGAAATTTCTGGTTCAAGGATGTTATTGGAATTAAAAAGAGTAAGCGCGAAGCGGGGATTAGTTAATAATAAAAAAATTGTGGAAGAAGTTGTGGCTGACACGGTTAGCGAGTTGTATATATCTCCTGTTAAAAGGCGAAATATGATAGATAAAATAATGAACGATATAAAGTCTTTTTCTTTTAGCGATTTTATTTCTGAAGATAATTTTAGTAAGTCCTTTTTAGAGCAGAGAGAAACTATACGCGTGCAATTACTTTCTATTGGCATGTTTGGCGCGGTGGAGGGGATATTTAATTATTCTTTAGGTAAAATTTTTTTAAATGATTTAGAAGAAGAAATGTGGGTAAGATGCGCTTTAGCTCATGAACTTACGCATTATTTGGCGTTTAATGGAGAAATTAAAATTCCATTCGCGTGGGAAGGTTTTCCTTACGCGTTAGAACTTATAGAATATGTTAAACACGCATCTAACAATATTGAACAAGCGGAAGAATTATTACGCGGGCGTGATTTTGAAAATATATTCGGCGCGTCAGCGCGGTATCTTTATCTAAGGGGTAAAGAAATAGGCATAGCGGGCGGGGCAGGGTTGAGTGTGAATAGCAGTTTTTCTTTTGAACATGCCCGGTATTTTTTTAACAACGTTTTAAAAAAAGAGGTTAATAGAGTTTATAAAAAGAATAATTTTTCTGAAGAGGAACTTTTTAATCCTTATTTAGAACAAAGAGCGTGCGGTTTTATGCTTGCCGGAATATTAATTGGCATTGAAAAAAAAACTCGCGAAGAAGGTAACCGAGAAAATTTTAAATATATAAATTTTTTAAAAAATATTTTTGAATCTCTTTATGAAAAAGATGCTGTTCCAAGCGCGGATATTATGCGAAGAATAAAAGGTAACGGAGGGATTCTTGATGATATGAAGAAATACGTGGAATGGTTTATGGGCGCTAAAGTAGATATAAAAGAGGCAAAGGATGGTGTTTGGAAATATATCGTGAAAGAAAAAAGAAGAGGGGTTCTAGAATATGTTGTAAGTGATTTATATCCTAAAAAAAATAAAATAATAGATGCTGATGATATAGAAATACAAATGTTAGAATCGAAAAAAAGAGCGTTAGGCAATATTATTTTGTGCGCGGCTAGAAGTGAATACGGGAAAAAAGAAATTTTTGAAAAAGAGTTTGGTCGAGAGTATCCTAACCGTCCGGATTTAAGATTATTATGGGATATATTAATGACGCCGTTTGTTCTTAGTAAGGCGCTTGAAAAACATTCTTTAAAAATCAGGGGAGAGAATTTTTTAAAAGTAAAAAAAAATGAATTATTTACGGGTGCGTCGCTATGGATAGAAGAAGTATTACGGGATAGATATTATATAAAAGATGAATTAGCGGCGAAACAGGAATTAAATTCATATGATTTAAATATACAATTTATTGACAGTCTTCTTTATATGTGGGTTTCTTCAGGCGGAAAAGAGAGTGTTTTGGGAGAGGACGAGAGGCTTGAAAATAATTTAGTGAAAGAAATTCTTGTAAGAACTGCCGGACAAAATGATGTAAATGATCGAGGCTGGGGAATATGGATGTACGCGCCGGGAGAAATTAAAACAGATGAAGAGTTTATTAAAATATTTAAAGTAAAAATACTTCCTGAATATAATAAGTTTTTTGCTTATTATCAGGGAAAAGAACAAATAGATGTTATTGAAAAATATTCTAGTAGAAAAATTTTTACTGACAAGATTTTTAATGAGTTGGAAGAAAGAGCCAAGTTTGAGCTTGGTTCTAAAACGTCTGGGAACCAAGCGCGCGATAGAAATAGTTCTGAATCTAAAAAGAAAAAATACGCTCAGCTTAAAGATATTTTAGAGAAGGGGGAAGAGGCGTATGAAAAAGCGATTCTCGCGTGTCAAAATATTGAACAAATGGTTAATGATATTTCTGGAATAGATAAAAGTAAGTATATTGTTTTGGAAGAAAATATTTTAGTTTTAAAAAAAAACGCGCTTTTGGCTAATGAAAATATTAAACAATTAAAAATAATAACGGATTCTGGGAAAACTCTTGGTGAAATAATTTATAAAATAAAAGAAAAGACATTGCCGATAGATAAGGCGATTAGTGAACTTTTGTGTAATTTTAAAAAGGATTTCCATGCGGGAAATAAAGACACGGATATAAATGCTTTTAAAGAAATATTGAGTTCTGTAAAAGTAGCAATTGATGATATGCGCGGGATTAATGAAAGTCTTAATTATTTTATTGCGATATCGTTGGAAGACTGTGTAACGGAAGATGAAATCGGTTTAGCGGCAGGAACTAACGCGGCAATTGATATTAGTAATTCTAAAGACACTTTAATGACTGATATAGGAAAAGTTCTTAGTAATATTGAAAATCCTTTATTAATGGAATCGTTAAAGGCTATGGAAGATGATTTGTCAAGCCAAGACAGACATATAGAAAATAAAAAAAGAACGGTAAACGTGGGATTAGAACAAAGTTCTTTTTTACGGGAAGATGAAGATTTATTTAAAAAGACATTATTGAAAGGGCTTACGGATGACGAAAAAAAAGAATATGATAATATCAGGCGGCCTTTCGCGGAATTAATAGATGATATGAGGAAATCTTTAAGCATATTTATGATGCCTAACGTTGGAATAAAAAGGGACATACTTAAATTTAATGCGCCGTTATTGCGTGATTTAGTTAACGGGATTATGGGCGGGCCCGCGTTTACGCGGAGAATTCCTAAAAAACCTGTCAAAATGATGATAACTTTTTTAGTGGATAAAAGCGGCAGTATGGGGAAAAAGGGATTAGGAGAGAATCCTATAATACACGCGAGAAACGTTCTACTAATTTTATTAGAAGTATTATTGGAATTAAATGAACAGCTTGAGGCAAAAGGCATGGAACCTATTGAGTTTTCAGTAGGATTTTTTTCTGATGATGATAAGCTTCTTTTTAATCATGATACGAGTATAGAATTATCAAAGATTTTTACGAGAGAAAAAATAATTTATGACGTTTTAAAAGCATTATCTTCAGGCGGAGGAACAAATGCCAGTAAAGCTCTTGGAAGATATGTCTCCGAGTTAATTGAACAACGTTCTAATGCCGTCGGGGATGTTAGAAAATTATTATTTTTTATAACAGATGAAGCATTTTACGGGAAAGAGAAGGAAAAAGTAAATGGTATTATTGAAACAGCCGAAGAAGAAAAAGTAGCGGTATTTCCTGTTTTAGTAGGACATGGAAAAACTGATTTAGCCGGATGTGAAAAAGATAGAATAATAGAATTTAAAAATACATCTGATTTTAAGAAAATGCCGGAAGTAATAATGGCGGCGATTCTTAATTATGTGGTTTTAGGTCGAGGTGCTGACGGAATAAGCGTTTCTTTACTATCTTATCTATTATTAGCAATAAGTTTAGCGGATATTGTAAGAAGTGGCAGTTTAGTTGGATTGAATGTTTCAGAATATTTTTCGGGTATTTTATTTTCATTAAATAATGTCAAATTTTCTGATGGAATAATTAATATCCCCGGGTATAAATATTTTTATATAGAAAAGAATGTTAACAATAGAGAATATCTTGTGTATAAAAAAGGAAATGTTATAAGAAAATGGAGAAGAGGTCTTGGCGGGGTAAATATTCCGTATGCGCTTAAAGAATTACAGTATAATCTACCTGAAATAGAAGAAAATGATAAACTGATATTTCAAATTTTATCTAATATATATCGCGACGGTGAAGATCATTTTTCTTATGAAGTTATAGGTGAAGGGGAAACCCGTGAAGCTTATACAGTAAGAAAAGCCGCCGGCAATAAAATAGAATTATTGAAACAGAATGCCGCGGGTGAGTGGCAAAGTGAAGCATTTTTTTGTGAACGGAAAAATCAAATTAATGTTGAAGATGGAAATCGTGAATATTCGAATGGTTCAGGGATAAAATGGCGCGCCGGGCCTAATGGAGATTTTTCTATTTCACTTGATAACGGAACTTTTTTTAATGTGAAAGAAGTGCGATTGACAAATAATCAAATTGAACGTTTAGATTTTAAAAGGGTTAACAAAAATAGGATTTATATATTCAATCCGGAAGAGTTTCTAGTGTTTATTATTGAAAAAGAGGGTGATTCTTATAATAAATTATTCGTATTAAAATTGGATAGTAAAAGTATTAATGATAAAGAACGTCGTTTAATTGAGCTTGAAGGAGAAACAGGCGTTGGTAAAGGCACAATTTTACGGGCGGTATCTGTATTATTAAATGATCCGTTTTATTTAGTAGCTTGTAACGAAGATATGCAGAAAGAAGATTTAACGCATTTTAGAACAATCGGGATAGAAAAAGCGGGTGTGTCCGGTTATGACCCAAGTCCGGTATCTATGGTTTTACATTACGGAGGAATTCTTGTTTTAGATGAAAGACATAAAATGCCGGAAGACGTGATGAATGTTTTAAAAGCTGACTTAGCCGCTGGAACCCACACTTGGTATGAAAAAGACGAAGATGGGAAGAAGCGGGAAGTAAAACTAAAAAATCATCCGCGCGCCGTGATCTTTTCAACGTCTAATCCTATTCGTAAGGGTATTCACGCGGTATCCGGAACGCTTGACCAGCCAATGCAAGATAGAAAAAAAACAATAAAAGTAGCATGGCTTCCTCCAAATGAAGAACTAAAGATGCATATTGAATACGGTAAAATTTTAGCTAAAAACGTTGGTTTGTATAATCATTTTAATGAAGAAGAAAGAATTGATTTTGAAAAAAATCTTAATGATGTCGTGAAAGGGCTTTTAAATACGGCGTTAATAGATCGGTTAAAGTTCGCGGGATATAGCTTTAAACAGAGAGAATATCTTTTAAAAACTATTATTTTAGATCAAAAAGAAATTTATCCTAATTGGCATAATTTGTCTAGTTCCGCGTATATACCAGAAAGGCCCTTTGATGAACCACAGCCGCCCAAACGAGTTATATCGCCGCGTGTTATAAAAAATATAATAGAACACTTTATTAAATTCCCGCTGGATCTAAAATATAGAAAATGGGATGTTGTTTATTCTTATTTTAATTTTGACGCGGAAGTGGATAGACATTCCACATATTCATCCGTTAAAACAGCTTTAGAAAACGCGGGTTTTAGAAATGAAAATAATATTTCTCCTGTGAGATTAGGGGAAGAAAGTTTTATTATAAAAGGCGGTAAACTTTTTGTAAAACCATTAAGTGAAAATGACGGTAATATTTATTATGATGATATTGAATTGCCTATTCATCCTGATTCTCCGCTATTTAGAGGCGATGTGCCGTATGAAATTAAAGAGTGGTTAAAATCATTGCGTAACCATGAAAAATTATATAAGGCTTTACAGGCGGTTTTTCTTGGCCGTCATTTAATTTTTGTCGGGGTGCATGGAACCGGAAAAAGTATGCTCGCTAGAGCAATAGCTGAACTTTTAAGCGGACCTGAACTTGAATATATAGATGTGGCAAATCAAACATCAAAAGAAGATATAACATTTATGCCGCATATAGGAGAAGAAGGCGAACCGTTTAAAAGCGGCTTTATTTCTAAACAACTTCCGCGCGCCATGAATACTAGTGGATACGGTAAAGTTTTGATTATGGAAGAAACGCCGCAAGGCCGGCCGGGTATGATAGCTGTTTTAAATGAAGTAGTAGAGAACGGATATTTACTGGCTCCGTCCAAAGAGCCTGTAGACAAAAAAAATGGGTTTACTATTATTCACGCGATAAATAAGCCCGGAAAAGGAAACGCGGGGAGTCAATTTTCAGATGAGTTTTTAGAGCGGCATTTTATCATTAAGTTTGATCATATAATGCCGCGGGAAGAATTTAATTATTTAGTAAGAGCGGCAGAGTCTAAAAATAAAAATTTATATTTAAATCCTAGACTGATAGGCGAACCGTTACTTGATTATAATGGTAATCCTGTTATTGATTCTGACGGCGAAGAAAAATGGGGAGGGCTTATCGGCGTTTCTTTAGAAATAAGAAAAATGATAAATGAATCGCATACGGCTTTTCCTAGAGAACTTAGCATGAGAGTTTTAAGGCATATTGTTCAGGAATTAACGGATAATTTCGATAATTACAGGGTGGAATATCCTTCTCTTTCAACGCAGGAAATAATATGGAAGATTTTTAGCGAGAATTTTACTATGGATGGTGAACCGCGGCAAGTTAAAGAGTGGTGGGCTAATATGAAAAAAGCTTTTATCAGCGCGCGGTTATGGGAAGATAATCCAGAGATTAGCGGAGACGCTGTTTGTAAGTATTTACAACACGCTCCTATTGTAATTAAAAAAGGAGAGATTGTAGCAAGGCCAGACACTGGCAATGAAGATTTAAATAAAGAGCTTATTTCTCTTCAGGAAATAGCGGGTAATGGCACGATACGCGCTAATATGGAAAAAATTTTTAGGTTCATAAAAGAAATAAGCGCGGAAGATATGTGGGATGAATTAAATTTTAATGAAAAACTCATACGTGTTTACGCTTTGAAAGAAATAAACCGTATTTTAAAATTAGTATATAAACATTCGGTTAGAGACGAGAGTTTATTAGTAGCGAATGATTTATTATGGAAAATACTTGTAAAATTAAGGTTTTGGCCTGAAGAAATTTTTGAAATCGCGGACAACCGTAAAAATTTTATAGCGCGGAATAAAATAGATATCTCAATAAAAGAAAAATATATAGAAGATATTTTATATAAACTTTTTGTTTTTTCTGATTTGGAATCTTATTCTACCGGGCTTATTTCAGCACTTAAAGAATACCTTGAAATGAAAAACATTTTTGAAATAAAAAAGAATTTTTCTAGGCATATTGTGTGGCGGAACGCGCTTATTTTAGGGAGATTGAGAAACGTTGTAAATGAAATCGTTTCAACAAAACTTTTAAGTGAAAGTGTTTCTAGCGAATTGAATAATTTAATAAAAACTATTGATAAATATTTTGTAGACACATCTTGGCCATCTGAAATTGAAAAATTAGGGAATAATGAACTAGACAGTAAAATAGATTTAGTGAAAGAAATTTTTAAAAGCGGTAATAGTGGCGGGGATAGAGTTCTTGATTATATAAACTGTGAGGAGTTGACCAAAGAAGAACTGGAATCTTTTTATCATAACATGGTATTTATAGCGTCGATTCCATCTATTCATGATGAAATACATGCTGATACTATAGAAAAAATTTTTCAAAATATTATAGAAAATAGTGGATCGTCAAAAACAAGGGATATAAAGCGGATTATAAAGCTAATCGCGCTGGAAAGAGAAAAATTAGGTCAAGTTCTGAATAATACTGAGGGCGGAGATGTATCTATAGCGCAAAATAGTTTAAAAGAAAATATTTTAAAAAAAATTGATAGTTTGCAAAATGAAAAGGATATTATTGAAGAAATAATAGTGTTCGCTGGGATGAGTCTTTCTTCGGGTGCCGTAAATTATCAAGATATTGTTATAAATAGACGTTTAAAATTATTAGAAGAATTCAAATCTCTAGAATATATAAGGCGCGATATTATAGAAAAAATAATAAAAGAATGTGAGTTTTATTATATGGAAGAAAAAAAATTATCCGCGCATAGAAATAATCTAGAGAATAAAAATATTGTTGTTCCCAAAAATACCGGTATTATTGAGATAGTGAAGTCAATAAAAGAGAAATTCCCTAAAGAGATTAATAGAAAATCTTTCGGGGAGTCAAAAGAAGCAGATATCTCTTTTCAAATAGCGCGTGATGGGGATCAAATAATTGGTATATTATTGACATATGAACAATATCATTGTTTGGAGTATCAGCCTTGTAAGATAAAAAATGGAAAAATAAATACAGGGAAACCTTTAATTATTGGGAGAAATGGCGGGCGAGGAAATATTATAGCTGGTAGCGGAAAAGGAGAATTTAATAATCCTGTTTCAAGCCAGTTTGTCATGGAGTATGGCGCGATAAAAGGCGTATTAGTAGCGGAGTATAATAGAATACAATATATACCGTGCGTCTTTGAAAATAATATAATGAGATTTGATACGGAAAACGCGGTTATTTTAGGAAAAGAAGATAATAAAAGGAACTATGTTAGCGGCATAGGGCTAGGGGAATTTAATGGCGCGATTTCCATTAGAGTTATAAAACATCATGATAGGGTTATTGGAGTGATTACAGTAGAAAAATATAATAATCGTTTGCAATATATACCCGCTTTTTTTGAAGACGGATTTATGAAATTTGATTTAGAAAACGTGGTTGTTATTGGGAAACAAGATGGCACGGGTTTTCCTATATTGGGTATAGAGCCGGGAGAATTTAATGCTCCGTGCGATATCGAGATAGTTATGGAAGATAGGGAAACATTAGGTTTTATGGTAACTGAAGCTAATAATCATCGTTTACAGTATATCCCATGTGAAATTAAAGATAAAGTATTGTCATTCGATTTGAAAAAGGTATCATTTTTTGGAAAAATATCGACGGATGGTAACCCTGAAAAAGGAATTAAGCTGGGCCAATTAAGCTGGCCGATAAGTTCGACAATGATAGTTTCAGACGGAAAAGTTATTGGGGTATTAGTTATGGAATTTTGGAACTCTCGAGCGCAATATGTTCCTGTTTTAATAAAAAATAATGAATTACTGTTTAAAACGGACAATAGTGAAGCTGTACTGGATCAAGACATTGTAAGCGGTGTTGACCCCATAATTTCAAATATATATTCTATAGAAGAAAACGGAGGATTAATAGCGTTATTATTAGATACTAGAGAAAATAAAACATTGAAATATTTTTCTTTAAATTTAGATGATAATAGAACATGCGATACGGGGATAATAAAAAATATAATTTTAGATATTAATAAATTCAAAAAAGAGATGATTGATGTAGAAAAAAATGTGTTAAATTTGAAAAAATTATTATTTTTAAATGAAGAAAAATTAGAACATTTAAACAGAGTAAAAGAGATTGAAGGGGATCCCACAAATAAGAACTCGTTAGGCAGACAGGCGCAAGAACAAGAAAAGCGAAAAATATTAGATAAATTAGATAAGATTAAAGAAGAAGAAAAATATTTTGAAAGTTTTCTCACCGAAGATATTAAAAGTTGCATTATAGAAGATACGGTTATCCGAAAAATAGACACAGATCAGGATATCGGATTATTCAGCAGTAACGCGGGACAGAGTAAAAATCTTTATAGTGTGTCTAACAGTATTTTTAATGATAATAAAATTATGATAGAAAAAATAAATACCGTAATGAATCGCATTGTGTTATTTCTATGTAGAGATTCGGGAGCGGTTTTATGGAAGCACGCTAAGTATTTTGAGGCGCGTTATGACCCGCGGCTTATAACCAACGGCGAAAAAATATTAATTGAAGAATTTTTTGAAATTTTAAATAAAAGATTTTTTCCTATTAAGTTTATGTTGAAACAGTCCTCTTTTAAAAGAAGCGATAATATCGCAGTATCTATTCGTTCTTTTGAAAAAGAAAATGGAAAATTGATAGGAGAAGGCAATGTCGGAGTTAAAAGGCCTAATAATTTTGAGAATTATCCTGTAAATATAATAGGCATGGTAAGTATCGCCTTAGCAAGTTCTTTATTGTCGGAACAAGAAGGCGCGGCATATGATTTTGAATTTCTTAAAATAAAAGAATTTATTGAAAGAGAGTATTTTGATTTGACAGGAGAAAAGTTAAACGCTCCGGACAACCAAAAAAATTTATTTAAATTTTTGAGGCGCGTTATTTTACCTCAGCCTGAAAAAATGGATATTGAATTGGCAGGGAGATATTATTCGGCAATATTAAAATTTTTGAGAAGTGCGTGAGTAAATATTATAATGAGTTTTTAAAAAAATATTTTTAGTAAAAAAGGGGATTATATAATGATAAAATCTTTTTTAGAGTTTCCTCTCATGGGAATTTTGCGTGGTGTTGAAATTTCATATATTGAAGAGTTAGTTAAAACTCTTATTAACTCCGGACTTAAAGTTTTAGAAATTACAATGAATACTCCGAGAGCGGAAGAAATAATTTCTTTAGCGCACCGCGCCGCGAATGGTCGTATTCATGTTGGAGCAGGGACTATTGTTTGTGAGAAATCGCTTACTAGCGCGATTAACGCTGGCGCTGAATTTATTGTGACACCGGGATATTTTCAAGGTGTTGTCAATTCCTGCGTTCAAAAAAAAGTTCCTGTTTTTCCGGGCGCGTTTTCACCGACAGAGGTTTTTTCTGCTTGGCAGTCCGGAGCGAGTATGGTAAAACTTTTTCCTGCGGGAGTTTTTGGACCAAAGTATATAAAAGAACTAAAAGGGCCGTTTAATGATATAAAAATTATGGCAGTAGGAGGAGTGAAAAAAGAGAATATGCGTGAGTTTTTTAATGCCGGAGCAAGCGCTGTAGCCTTTGGCACTAGCGTTTTTAGTAAGGAATTGCTTTTAAAAAAAGATTTTACCGCGATTGGCACTATGGTTAATGAATATGTGAAAGAAATAAAAAATATTATAGGGGAGAATAATTGAAAATAATTTCGTGGAATGTTAACGGAATAAGAGCGTGCGCGCGTAAAGGTTTTTTGGAGTGGTTGAATAAGGAGTCGCCTGATATTTTATGCCTTCAAGAAACAAAAGCTTTTCCGGAACAGCTTGAAAAAAATATTCTTTCGCCTGCCGGATATGTGAGCTATTGGAATAATCCTAATCGTAAAGGTTACGCGGGTGTCGCTGTTTTTACAAAAAGAGAGCCGGCACATGTTATAAAAGATTTTGGGGATGATGTTTTTGATACGGAAGGCAGGGCGCTTATACTTGATTACAAAAAATTTTTGATTATTAATGTGTATTTTCCTAATGGTGGAACTAATGAATCGCGGCTTAGATATAAACTCAAATTTTATGATAAATTTTTATCGTATTTAAACAGTCTAGGTAATCGTGGCATAATACTATGCGGGGATGTTAATACTGCCCATAAGGAAATAGATTTAGCCCGGCCAAAAGAAAATGAGTATGTTTCAGGGTTTTTGCCTGAAGAGCGGGCATGGGTTGATAATTTGATAAGTTATGGTTATATTGATACATTTCGTTTTTTTAATAAAGACGCGGGGCATTATACGTGGTGGGATTATAAAACATATTCTCGTGAACGCAACATAGGATGGCGTATAGATTATTTTTTTATTAATGAAGAATTAAAACAAAGGTTACAATCATCTTTTATCATGCGCGATTCTATTGGATCCGATCACGCGCCTGTAGGGATAGAGATAGCATTATAATATTAGAAGATTAAAAAAAAGTTTTTTGAAACTTCTTGTCAATCATAATTGTTTATGATATATTTTGCTTTTGCAAGGAGGGGGGGGGCATAGCTCAACCGGTTAGAGCAACTGACTCATAATCAGTAGGTTCAAGGTTCAAGTCCTTGTGCCCCCACCAAATTGTTCGTTCTAAAAAATATTTTATTTAGTTATAAAATATAGGGCGCATAGCTCAGCTGGTTAGAGCGCATGCCTCACATGCATGAGGTCAGAGGTTCAAGTCCCCTTGCGCCCACCAAAATATATTTAGCTTAGCGCCGGTAATCTTGATTTTTTTCGATCAGAGAGGATAAAAAATAACAATGTCTTCAACCAAGCCGAATCTTAGAGGCGAAATAAAAAAACTTGTAGTTGTCCAATCCATTGATTCTGAGATTTATGACCTTACCGAGAAAAAAAATTATTTTCCCATAAAAATTAGTGAGTTTGACGTGGCTCTAGAATTGAAAAAAACCGCGTTTAATACAGCTGATAAACGGTTTAAAGAGTTACAGGTGGAAAAAAATAATAAAGAAAATGATATGCGTTCCTTGGAAGAAAAAATTAATAAATTTAATGGAGAATTAGCTAAAATAAAAACAAATAAAGAATATAAAGTTATGTTGGAGCAGATGGATAGCGCTAAAGCTGATATATCAAAGACTGAAGAAGATATTTTAAGAGTGCTTTACGCGATAGAAGATGCGCAGGTTATTTTAGATAAAGAAAAGAAAATATTTAATGAAGAACAGAAAAAGAATCAGCAGGAAAAGCAAACGGTATTATCAGAAGAAAAAATAATTGACGATGAGCTTTTAAAATTGAAAGAAAAAAGAGAATCTCTTCTAGCCGGTATTGCCCCGAATATAATAGCTCGGTACGAACGGATAAAGATGGCTAGAGGGAGAACAGCTCTTTCTGAAGTTATAGTAGATTGTTGTTCCGGGTGTAATATGAGGCTTCGTCCGCAGATTATTAATGAAGCACAACTTTTACATGATATTGTAATATGTGAAAATTGTATGAGGATTTTATACGTTGCGGACAAAGAAAATTAAAATTTTTTAGGATAAATACTGTAAATAGAAAAGTTATTAGTTGTAAAATTTGAGGTAAAAATGGATAAAAAAAAATTGAAACTTGGCTTGCCTAAAGGGAGTTTACAGGAAAGCACTATACGGATTTTAGAAAAGGCTGGATATAAAGTTAAAGTTTCTGAACGGTCTTATTTTCCGTCAGTTAATGACGATGATATAGAAATTGTACTTTTTAGAGCTCAAGAAATGGCGCGGTATGTTGAAGACGGCATACTAGATTGCGGTATAACAGGCAATGATTGGGTTGAAGAGAATGGTGCGGAGGTTATAAGAGTTGCGGAGCTTATATACGCGAAGAACAGCATGAGACCTGTTAGATGGGTGTTAGCGGTTCCAAATAACTCAAACGTAAAGAGTGTTAAAGATTTGGAAGGCAAACTCATTGCTACAGAACTTGTTAATGTCACCAAAAAATATTTACAGACAAAAGGCGTTAATGCGGATGTGGAGTTTAGTTGGGGAGCCACAGAAGTGAAGCCTAAAATAGGCGTTGATGCTATTGTTGAAATTACGGAAACTGGGTCTAGTTTAAAAGCGAATGATTTAAGGATTATTGAAACAGTGTGTGTATCTACAACGCAGTTTATAGCAAATAATGCTGTTTATACAGGTGACAAATGGAAGAGAGATAAAATAGATAGGATTGTTCTTTTAATAAAAGGGGCAATTCTGGCTGAAGGAAAAGTCGGATTAAAAATGAATGCCCGCAGAGTAGACATTGAAAGAATCATTATTCTTTTACCATCAATGAAAACGCCGACTATTTCTCCTTTATTTGATGCTGAATGGGTTGATATTGAAACGATAATAGATGAAGAAGAAGTAAAGCGGCTTATACCAGCACTTAAGGAAATAGGCGCAGAGGGTATTATAGAATATCCGCTTAATAAAGTTATTCCATAATTTTTTTTTAGAAATTTGATACTGAAATGTAAAGCGAGGAGGTGACTGGACTATATGCCTTGCGGAAGAAAACGTAAATTAAGAAAAGTAAAAAGGCATAAAAGAAAAAAACGGATGCGTCGTGACCGGCATAAGACAAGGAAATAATTTAAACATTATTTTCTGATTTATGGCGTACATACACTAAGGGTGAATATTTCATGTTAAAGTCCAGATACCGATTTTTTCTTTTATTGTTAATATTTAACGCTATTTTTTTTGTAGTTAGTGAAAGAGTCTTTTCGTCAGATGTTCTAGATAACGAGTATTTTATAAATAAAGAAAGAGTTCTAGACTCTGAAGTGAAGGCTCTTTCCTTGTCTTTATCTCATTATATTATGGCTGGGATATATGACAGTCAAAATAAAATACCTCTAGCTATTAGTGAATATGAAGAGGTTTTAAAATATAATGAGAATATAGCATATATTTATGTGCGGCTTGCTTCTGATTTTTTTCTTAAAGGAATCAACGAACAAGCTGAAAAAATGACTTTGAAAGCCACTAGTCTTGAACCCGAAAATGTGAAAGTTAAATTTTTAACTGCTATGATTGCCGCGGCAAAGAATGATTATATAAAAGCGGAAATGCTATATAAAGAAATTATAGTAAGTGAGCCTGAAAATCTCCACGCATTGTCTATCCTTGCAGATTTATTATTAGTAGAAGGTAAGATAGATGAAGCTTTGGAGATATATGAAAAAATGAGCGGTATATTGAAAAATAGTTTTGTGATTAATTTTAATTTAGGTGTGCTTTATACTAAAATGGAAAAATGGGACAGGGCGGAGCAAATACTTGAAAAAGTTCTAATGTTGGATAAGAATCATATAGAAGCTAATTTTTTATTGGGCTTTATTTATGAATCTAAAGGGGAACTGGATAAAGCGGTCAATCAGTATAACGGCATTATAGAAAAAGACAAATTTAGTCGAGACGCTTATTATCGTATTTATGATATTTTTTTGAGAGAAAAAGCGTTTAAAAAAGCTGAAGACACATTAAGGCTTTTTATTCAATTAGTTCCATCTGAGGAAGAAGCATATGTAAAACTTTTCAGTATGTATTTAGTTAATGATGATTATAAAAATGCTGAAAAGATTTTGAAAGAAGCTTTAAATAATAATGTTGAAAGTGCAGATATTTATTCAAATTTAGGATATTTGGCATTACTTGCCAGTGATTATATTTCAGCTGTGAGATATTATAAAAAATCGGTAGAAATTAATCCTGAAGATTTAGGAAATAAATTTTATTTATCTGTAGCGCTTAATAAATCCGGCAATAAGAAAGACGCTATTTGTGTTTTAGAAAAAAGTGTATCTAGCGGTAAGGTTATTGCTGAAATTTATAATTATCTTGGTTTTTTGTATGTGGAAAGTGGCGAAAACTTAGAAGAAGCGGTATATTTAATAAAAGAAGCATTAAAACTTGATCCGTCAAATATATTCTATATGAATAGTTTAGGATCGGCATTTGATAAAAAAAGAGATTTAGATACAGCTCTTAACTATTTTTTAATTGCTAATAGCGCTAATACAGGTGACGCTGAAATTTTAGAAAATTTGGTAGATATATATATTTCTAAAAAAGATTTTTGGGATACCAAAGAATTTTGGGAAAAGGCATATAAATTAGAGCCTGATAATAACGCTTTATCGGAAAAGTTTAAAAATATACAAGAACAAGGGAGTTTATAACAAGTGAATAAAATTATAAATATCAAAGATCTTAAAAAGAAAGCTGTTGATATCCGTAGGAATATACTTATTATGCTTGAAAAGGCTGGTAGCGGGCATACCGGAGGGTCTTTATCTATTGTTGAGATACTTATTTTTCTTTATTATTATAAAATGAATTTGGATTGTTCCAATTATACCTGTAGCAGTCGTGATAGATTTATCCTTTCAAAAGGGCATGGTTGTCCGGCTCTTTATGCTGTTTTGGCTGATCTGGGATTTTTTTCTAAAGAAGAATTAATGACACTTAGACAGATTGGTTCACGGCTTCAGGGGCATCCGCAATTCGGAGTGCCGGGTATTGAAATTTCAAGCGGATCTTTAGGACAGGGGCTTTCTATCGCGAATGGTTTTGCTTTGTCAAACAGAATGGATAAGATATCTGCGAGAATATATTGCCTTATGGGAGATGGTGAAACAAATGAGGGGCAGGTTTGGGAAGCGGCAATGACATCCGCGCATTATAATTTACATGAAGTCTGCGGTATTATAGATTATAATAAATTGCAGATTGATGGTATGTGTTGTGAAGTAAAGTCTTTGGGAGAATATCATAAAAAATGGGAGAGTTTCGGATGGCACGTTATTGAAACAGACGGCCATGATTTTGAACAATTAAAAAAAGCATTTTTAGAAGCTGATTCAATAAAGGATAAACCGCAGATAGTTATAGCGCACACTACAAAAGGGAAAGGTATTTCTTTTGTTGAAAATAAGGTAGAGTGGCATGGTATTTCTCCAAATAAAGAACAATTGAAAAAAGCACTAGCTGAACTCGATGCTATAGAAAAATTTATCTAAATTTGAAGTATTTGAAAAGAACAGATATACTTTAATATTGATATGACGTTTCTTAATGTCAAATTTTGAAATTTCATGTAGCCGTTAATTTTGTATGCATAACAAAGGAGACGAGTGATGTTAAACAGAAAAATTAAGATGTATATACGTCAGCATAAAGAGATGATCATAGTATCGGCAGTTGTTGTTATACTAGTGATTCTTGCTGTTATCGGACTTATGTCTCTGGAATCCTTTTATAGAAAAATGACCTTAGCCACAATGCCGATTCAATTTATATTGGCAGGCATTAATGCCGGTATTTTTGTTTTTATGTATTTGACATTTATGCGCGGCGGATTTGCGAAGCTGGATAAAGCGCCCATTAAAGGTAAAGATATTCAAATTACGTGGGATGATGTAATAGGCATGCATGACGCAAAACAGGAAGCATGGGAAGTTGTTCAACTTATAAAGGACCGTGCTAAACTCCATAAAATGGGAGGAAATGTTATAAAGGGTCTTTTGATGCTCGGGCCTCCGGGATGCGGTAAAACATATATGGCAAAGGCTATTGCAACAGAAGCGAATATGCCGTTTATATCAATGTCCGGCAGTGAATTTGTTGAAGTTTTTGTCGGTGTAGGAGCATCGCGTGTTCGAAAATTATTTCAGAAGGCAAGGGACCTTGCGTATGGTTACGGCGGATGTATCATATTTATTGATGAAATAGATGCTATCGGAAGGGCAAGGTCATTTAGTTTTATGGGAGGCCAAGAAACTAATAGTACGCTTAATCAGGTTCTCGCTGAGATGGATGGTCTTAAAGGAAAGGAAGATAATATTGTTGTTATAGGTGCGACTAACGCTCAGGAAACGCATCTTGATGAGGCGCTTCTAAGACCCGGCAGATTTGACCGTAAAATTCTTGTTACACTGCCTTCGCAACAAGATAGAGAAGAATTATTCCGTTTTTATATGAATAAAGTTAAAGCGGATAAGAATTTAGATTTAGGGAGGCTAGCGCGTAGAGCAGTGAGTAAAACTCCTGCGGATATCGCTAATATTGTAAAAGAATCTGCCCTTATCGCGACAAGAAATAAACGTTCCGAGATAACACTTAAAGATATTAGTGAAGCGTTTGAACGTGTTGATTTAGGAATTAAACATAAGCTTACTGTGACTCCGCGTGAAAAAGAAATGACAGCGGTGCATGAGTCAGGGCATCTTTTAGTTACATATCTCAAAGCGCCGTCAAAAAGTATATTTAAAGCTAGTATTATCCCAAGGCGCGGAGCTCTTGGCGTTGTTTGGTCTCCGGAAAAAGAGGAACTTCATTCTCAAAGCAGGGAACAGCTTTGTTCTGAAATAATGATAGCGCTTGGCGGTTTTGTCGCTGAAAAAGTAAAATATGGTACAACAACTACAGGTGTTTCCAGCGATTTCAAAAAAGCTTTAAATATAGCTCATGCTATGGTGTGGGTGCTTGGCATGGGCGAATCGGGATATATTGGAGATTATACTTCTATATCTAAAGAAGAACTTTCCGAAAGCGTAAAATTTTTATTGAACAAAGATACTAATGCTATAATGCAGTATTGCATGGTTGAAGTTGAAAAGACATTAAAAGATCAGAGGCATATACTTGATAGATTTTCTTCTGAGCTTTTAAAACGTGAAGAGTTGGAGTATGATGAAATTATTGCTATATTTGAAGAATATGGTTTTAAAGAAACAGCATATGACGGAACTATACCGGTTGATGATAAAGAATGGGGCTCAAATATTTAAAAAGAGCATTGTTATTTCAACCGGAATTTTAGTTGTTTCATTATTCGGTATCGCTTTTTTTTTAACATCATGTAATCCTACGTATCCTAAAGAAAAAATAATTGAAGCAGTGAAACATGTGTGTAAGGATGAATACAGCATGGATGTTGAAGTTTCTTTAGCCGGAGGGACTCTTGGGATTTTTTATCCCATGAAGGGCTTATTAGACGCATCAATGAGTATAAGCAATGATTCATGGGAAAAAATTAGTAATGTTATTCTTATTGCTTCCAGAGTCGCGTTGAGTACAGATGCTAATATAAAATTTTATTGCGTGATAACTCAAGACGAACGGCTTCCTGAGATGCAGGTTATCATAATAAAATATGTGGAAGACGTACGTAGGGGTATGTACCGGGATATTTCGCGTGATGAAGCTTTTAAACGTACACTTTTCAGTATGAATTTAACACCACAGGCTAAAAAAGAACGTACTATTGAAAAAGTTTTTGATAAACTTGGATTAGAAGAAGGTACCAGAGAAGATGTGATGGAAGAATTTTTCAGAAGTCCGCCATCTAAACTTAAGGATATTGGCTTTTGGAAGGGCCATTTTTATTTAAAGGATATATCTGAAGGAGAATTTCTTGCCGCGCAGATGGCACATAGAATGCGTATAGATTTTAGGGAAAAGAAAGAACTTTCTTCTAATTATGATTTTAGGGGCGCGGAAGGGGATTTTCTTGTAACAAAAACACAAAAGTATTTTTTGGTGACTTTTAAAATATTTGAACAATCTGAAAATAACGAAGAGATATTAAAGTTGCGCAGAAAAAAAATTTGGGAAATATTGCGTATAGCCAATGAAGTTGTAGAAGGATATGAGTTTAAAAATTTTGATTTTGTATCGTTATCTGACGAAGCTAAAGAAATAACCTTGTGGATGAATAGTTATGATGTGTATGATTTTCATAAAAAACAAAGCCTGCCTGTAGAACAATTAGTTAAAGCTTCAGGGGAATATTTTTAGGTTTCGGATTTAGAAAAATATCCGCGGTAGTAAATTTTTACCTGCCAAAAATAATCAAAAGAAATGAGGTTTATAATGATTTTAGATAAAAGTAAGCCGATGTCCACTAGGGATGGATTTGGGAAAGCGCTTGTAGCATTGGGAGAAATAGATAAAAATGTTGTAGTTCTTTCCGCTGATCTTACGGAATCGGTAAGAGCTCATTGGTTTAAAGAAAAATATCCAGATAGATTTATAAGCCATGGTGTGAGCGAGCAAGATATGATTGGGACTAGCGCCGGTATGGCGTTAGCCGGTAAAGTTCCGTTCGCGTGTACTTTTGGCGCTTTTGCGGCAGGCAGAGCGTGGGATCAAATCAGAGTTTCAGTAGCATATATGAATCTTAATGTTAATATTGCCGGTACTCATGGTGGTATATCCGTTGGCGGAGACGGTGCGACACATCAAGCTTTGGAAGAAATAACACTTATGCGGATTTTGCCGCATATGACAGTAGTTGTCCCTGCTGACGCGGAAGAAGCGTATTTAGCTACAATTCAAGCTTCTAAATTGTCCGGGCCAGTGTATTTACGGTTAGGAAGAGCGGGCGCTGAGTTTTTAAAACAGCCCGGAGAATTTCAAATTGGTAAAGCGCGTGTCATTACTGAAGGGAATGATATTTCTATAATCGCGTGCGGGCATATGGTTATTAAGGCTCTTTCAGCCGCGAAACGGCTTGAATCAAGAGGAATTTTTGCTAGAGTGATAAACCTGCATACAGTAAAGCCTTTAGATGAAGAAGTTATAATAAAAGCCGCGCGAGAAACAAAAAGAGTATTAACAATTGAGGAACATTCTATTTATGGCGGAATGGGGAGCGCGGTAGCGGAAGTACTTGTTGAAAAATGTCCTGTTCCTATGAAATTAATGGGAATTAAAAATCAGTTTGGTATAAGCGGGAATCCGGACGATCTTTACAAATATTTCGGGCTTACGGAAGATAATATTGTCATTGAGGCTGAAAAACTATTATTATTATGAAGAGTCATGGAGAAAGATTTTTTTTATGCGATTTGTTTCACCCGCCAAAGTTAATTTATATTTAGAAGTTTTAGGTAAGAGGGAAGATAATTTTCATGAAATAGAAACTCTTTTTGAAAAAATTTCTATTTTTGATTATATTGATGTTGAAGGCGCTAAAAATAAGACAGTAATAATTTGCGATAATCCTTCCATTCCGACAGATGAAAATAGTTTATTATGGAGAACTATTCAGAGTTTTAATGCCTTTCTGGGGCAGGATTTAAAATTTTCAATAAAACTTGAAAAAAATATTCCAATAGCGGCAGGGCTTGGCGGAGGCTCAAGCAATGCCGCTATTTTATTAAAGGCATTGAATCAGCTTTACGGAAATATTCTTTCAAAAGAACAATTACTTACTATCGCAGGTACTCTTGGTTCAGATGTAGCATTTTTTATCGGAGAATCTAGTTTCGCGTATGGTAGAGGCCGCGGAGAAATTATAGAAGAAATAAAATCTGATTTAAAGCTGTATCATATAATAGTAAACCCGCCTTTTCCTGTATTCACTAAAGATATTTATAACAAAGTTATTATTCCTTTAACCTTGACAAGCGGTAGTGCGATTGATAAAATGTTTAGCGTTTTTTTGAAGAATAATGATATATTGGGTGTGGCAAAAAATTGTTACAATAGATTGCAAGATGTTACTGTTAGAGAGCATCCGGTCTTAAATAATGCTCTTGAAGAATTATTAAAGACTGGAGCCGTGAAAACACTTTTATCAGGAAGCGGACCTAGTATTTTTGGTATCTATGAAGAAAAAAAAGTTTTTTCTGCTAGTGAAAAGTTGAAAAAGATATTTCCGGTGGGAAAAGGCTGGAAAATTTTTGTAGCGGAAACATATTTGTAAGATACAATGTTTTGTATTATGGGTAAAAGAAAGACAACAAAAGGAGAGTGGGTAAAGAAATGAAGATCACAGAAGTGAGAATTTTTCCTACAAAAAGTAGAGATGGCAGGTTAAAGGCATATGCTACGATAACCTTTGATGATTGGTTTGTTGTTAGAAATGTAAAGATTATTCAGGGCAATACAAGCCATTTTGTCGCAATGCCTTCAAGAAAAATGATGGATCCATGCCCTAAGTGCGGATTTAAAAATGTAAGAGGTTCAAGATTTTGTAATGATTGCGGTGCCAGTCTTCCGGCCCCGAGAGTTATTGAAAATGCAAGAGGGAAACAAGGAGAACATGTAGATATAGCGCATCCGATAAGACAGGAATGTCGTTTGTATATTCAAGAACAAGTTTTGACTGCTTATGAGGAAGAAATGAAACGTAAAGAAGCAGAAGGGGATAATTATCGTCCCGCGACTGAAGAAGATTTTGATAATATTTCAGGTAATTTAGTTGATGATTTTAAAAAGAAACCTGAATTAACTGATGATATTGTCCTTTAATTTATTATAATTTAATCAGAAAGCTTTTGCTGTTTTTATAATGAAAAAATGGTAAAAGCTTTCTGATTTTCCTGCCTTTAATATCCTTATTATATTGCCATATTATTTTTTAGGTCTTTAATGATTGTTTGGCGGGTAGTGTAATGGTAGCACCTGAGAATTTGGATCTCATTGTCAAGGTTCAAATCCTTGCCCGCCAGCCAATTTTATTTAATCTAAATAAAATTGGTGTATAAAGCCCAAAGGGCTTTATACACGGTTCCACTCGAATATTTTTATAAAAATTACATTTTTTCAAAATATTCTCGTTCCGCCGTTCTGGCGGGCAAGGATATTCTTGAGGCCAGACCTCAGATATCAAATAATTGTTGACGTGTGTATAGCGTGGTTTTAAAAAGTATTAGCTCGGGATAATGGTAAATTTGAAATTGGAGGTCTGACCCCTTTAAGTATGCTAAGAAGGGGGACAGAGGCACTGTATAATTTTTTGTGTCTAAAGTGGTTAAGTAGGAATGACCGTAAAATAAAAGACCCCATTCTTTTATACAAAAAAATGGGGTCGAAAAAAAATT
>JYNY01000399.1 GCA_000954095.1 Candidatus Omnitrophus magneticus
TTGTTATGTTTGTTATTACATTGTTCGTTAATGTTTGAACGTTAGTATTGTTTACCCCTGAAACATTAGATACCGCGCTTATCATATTTGATAAAGCCGAGATGCCGGCCGGCGTTGACATACTGTTACTTACTGTCGCGCTTGTTATATTTGTCATTACATTGTTCGCTAATGTTTGAACGTTAGTATTGTTTACGCCCGAAACATTAGATACCGCGCTTATCATATTTGATA
>JYNY01000406.1 GCA_000954095.1 Candidatus Omnitrophus magneticus
GTTCTAGCCAAAGTTGTTCAGGCGCGAATATAGTGATCAATACAATTTTCGCAGAAGCCGTAGATGAGATTTGTTCAGAGTTAGAAACAGCTGTAAGTAAAGGCAAAAATTTTAATGATACATTGCAAGGCATTCTTCAGGGTATAGTGAAGAAACATAAACGTATTATTTTTAATGGCGATAATTACAGTGCGGAATGGACAAAAGAAGCGGAGAAGCGCGGATTGCCTAATTTACGCAACACGCCTGATACTTTGGAAGGGAGTGAAAAAGATAAAAAATATGGAGCTTTATTTGAAAAATACGGCGTGATTACAAAAGAAGAATTTAAATCAAGAAATGATGTGTAACATTAAGCGTATGACTTGCCGCTAGTTTTATAGATTCTTCCAATATTTTTAGACGCTGTAAAGGTTTTTCAAAATAACCGTAAGCGCCTTCTTCCATTAAACGATTTTTT
>JYNY01000400.1 GCA_000954095.1 Candidatus Omnitrophus magneticus
TAGGAAGTTCTGTTTTAGTTGAATATGGTCCAGAGCTTGCGCCCCAATAAATATAGGAATTAATAATAAGGCTTGTGTTATTATGTTGATTCGCAAACACAATATCCAAATATCCATCATTATTAAGGTCAGCGATAGAGTTCCCGTATGCCGATCTAGTAGCAAGTTCTGTTTTTGTAGAATACGGCCCGGAACTCGCGCCCCAATAAATATAAGAATTTATCTTAAAGTTTGAACCATTAGAATTATTCGAAAACACAATATCCGGATACCCGTCGTTATTAAGGTCGCTCGCGGCATTTGCCAGAATTGGCGTAACACAAAAGAGTCCGGCGAACGCTATTACTAAGAGAGTTAAAAGTTTTGGGAGTTTTCCCCATCTGTCATTCCCGCGCAAGCGGGAATCCATGGAGGCATTCCTTATCCGTTTCAAATAACTCACTCCAAACCCAAATAGTAGCGCGAGGGCCATTCCGCCCGGGATTTCGGGAACTGGCGAACCTTCAAGACCTGAGCCTAAGTAGATAAATTTATGGTTATGATTATTCAGCCAATAGTCTCCCAACGTTTTCCCTTGCGTCT
>JYNY01000401.1 GCA_000954095.1 Candidatus Omnitrophus magneticus
AAAATGAAAAGTAAACGATATTTTAATACAACTGGTTTTTGTATGCCTGAAAGACATTATATGATTGACCCTTTGCGCAACCAAAAAATCATATTCGATTTAATAGAGAAGACGCAATACTTCACAATCCACGCGCCGAGGCAGACCGGGAAAACAACACTTTTACATGAATTGGCGCATAGATTAAATAAAGAAGGAAATTATATTTCAGTAGTGTTTTCCGTAGAGTCCGCGGGGTATAGATCTATAACTGAAGAAATCGCGAATAAAAAAATTATTAATTCTCTTTACAGTTCAAGCGGCCAATATCTCAATAAAAAAAATTGTCCAATCCCGCCTGAAAAATATACTAAAGATTTAACATTAGAAAATTACTTAATAGATTGGGCTATTTCTCAAACTAAACCAATAGTTTTATTATTGGATGAAATAGATTCATTATATGACGATGTTTTAGTGTCAGTTCTTAGGCAGTTACGAAATGGATTTCAAATAAGACCAAAACGATTTCCTTCAACCGTGGCGCTTGTGGGATTAAGAGATGTTCGGGAATACAAAACAAAAGTTCGTCCGAGTGAAGTGTCTCTAGGCTCAGGCTCGCCCTTTAATATCAAAGCTGAATCAATTCTTTTGGGAACATTCACAAAAGAAGAAATAACTGAATTATACAGTCAGCACACAAAAGATACAGGGCAGATATTTTTAAAAGAAGTAGTAGATAGAATTTATGAATTAACCGGAGGCCAGCCGTGGCTGGTAAACGCTATAGCGAGAGAAATAGTAGTAAAAATATTAAACGAAGATTTTACAAAAAAAATAACTCTAGATCATGTTGAATCCGCGAAAGAAAATATAATACAAAGACGCGACACGCATTTAGATAGTTTAATAGATAAACTGAAAGAGGAGCGGGTAAAAAATATAGTAAGCGCTATTATAAATGGAGACGGAGTTTTGTTTGACAACTATGACGATTCGCTTCTATATTGCCGAGATTTAGGGATTATAAGCGAAACAAAACCTATAAGAATAGCTAATGAAATATACCGAGAAATAATTCCGAGAGTTTTAAATAGAAATTTGCAGGATAGTATTGAAGAAGAAGGCGAAACTAAATGGTATATAAAATCCAACGGTAAACTTGATATGGATAAATTATTAAAAGCTTTTCAAGAATTTTACAGTGAAAATTCTGAAGTTTGGCTTGAAAGATTTGATTATAAAGAAGCAGGCCCGCATTTACTTTTAATGGCGTTTTTGCAGAGAGTAATAAACGGCGGCGGCAGGATAAATCGCGAAATGGCAGTTGGAACAGGACGAACTGATTTACTTATAGAATTTAACGGAGATAAATTTGTTTTAGAATTAAAGTTAAAAAGAATGCCGTCCGCGAGACAAAAAGGCTTAGATCAAATCTCCCGCTATCTAGACACCCTCGGCATGACTAAAGGATATCTTATTTTATTTGAAATAAAACCTTCCAGTATTATTCCATGGGAAACCCGCGTTAAATGGGAAGATATTTCTCATCAGAATAAAAATATTACTATCGTGGAAATGTGAGACAACTTGTTGTTTGATTTATAAATAAAAATAAAATTGGAGGAAATTTTAAAATGAAAAGTAAACGATATTTTAATACAACTGGTTTTTGTATGCCTGAAAGACATTATATGGTTGACCCTTTGCGCAACCAAAAAATCATATTCGATTTAATAGAGAAGACGCAGTACTTCACAATCCACGCGCCAAGGCAGACAGGAAAGACTACGCTTTTACATGAATTAGCGCATAGATTAAATAAAGAAGGAAATTATATTTCAGTAGTGTTTTCGGTAGAGTCCGCGGGGTATCGGTCTATAACTGAAGAAACCGCGAATTTAAAAATAATAAATTCTCTTTATGAATCATGCGAGTTATTTATTTCTAAGGAGTTATGGCCGAAAAAGTCGCTAGCAGATGAAAAGTGTTCTTTACAGACTTATTTAAATAATTGGGCGGGTTCTCAAAAAAAACCAATAGTTTTATTATTAGACGAAATAGATTCGTTATATGATGACGTATTAGTATCAGTGCTAAGACAACTACGTAATGGTTTTCAAGGAAGGCCAAAACATTTTCCATCAACCATAGCTTTAGTGGGATTAAGAGATGTTCGGGAATATAAAACAAAAGTCCGTCCGAGTGAAGTGTCTCTAGGCTCCGGTTCGCCCTTTAATATAAAAGCGGAATCAATTCTTTTAGGAACATGGACAAAAGAAGAAATAGCTGAATTATACAGTCAGCACACAAAAGATACAGGGCAGATATTTTCAAAAAAAGTAATAGATAGAATCTATGAATTAACCGGAGGCCAGCCGTGGCTGGTAAACGCGGTAGCGAATGAAATAGTGGAGAAAATATTAAAAAGTGATTACACAAAAAAAATAACACTCGCTCACGCGGAAGAGGCGAAAGAAAATCTAATCGCGCGCAGAGACACGCATTTAGATAGTTTATTAGATAAACTGAAAGAACCCAGAGTTAAAAACATTGTCAGTGCTATTATAAACGGCGATTCTCTTGTGTATGACAACTTCAATGATGATCTTAGATATGTTATAGATTTAGGAATTATCCGCAAAGAAAAATATGACATAATTTTTTCAAATGAAATATACCGAGAAATAATTCCTAGAGTTTTAAACTTTTCTATGCAAGAAAACATTAGAGAAGAAGGCATGACTTCTTGTTACATAAAACCTGACGCTAAGCTTGATATGGATAAACTATTAAAAGCGTTTCAAAAATTTTATCGCCGTAATAGTGAACATTGGCTAGAAAGATTTGATTATAAAGAAGCTGGACACGGGCTTCTTTTAATGGCCTTTTTGCAGAGAGTAATCAATGGAGGCGGCAGAATTGATCGTGAAATGGCGGTTGGCCGAGGACGAACAGATTTAACCATTGAATTCGCCGGCGATACCTTTGTTTTGGAACTAAAATTAAAAAGAGACAGCGATAGTAAAGAAGATGGCCTCGACCAAATTTCACGCTACCTTGACACACTCGGCATGACAAAAGGGTATCTTATTTTATTTGAAATAAAACCTTCCAGTATTATTCCATGGGAAACCCGCGTTAAATGGGAAAATGTTTCTCATCAGAATAAAAAAATTACTGTTGTGGAAATGTGAGATAGCTTATCGTTTGATTTATAAATAAACATGGAATGAATATGGAGGATTTTAAAAAATGAAAAGTAAACGATATTTTAATACAACTGGTTTTTGTATGCCTGAAAGACATTATATGATTGACCCTTTGCGCAATCAAAAAATCATATTCGATTTAATAGAGAAGACGCAATACTTCACAATCCACGCGCCGAGGCAGACTGGAAAGACGACACTTTTACATGAATTAGCGCATAGATTAAATAAAGAAGGAAATTATATTTCAGTAGTGTTTTCCGTTGAGTCCGCGGGGTACCGGTCTATAACTGAAGAAATTGCGAATAAAAAAATTATTAATTCTCTTTACAGTTCAAGCGGCCAATATCTTAATAAAAATAATTGTCCAATTTCGCCTGAAAAATATACTAAAGATTTAACATTAGAAAATTATTTAATAGATTGGGCTATTTCTCAACCTAAACCAATAGTTTTATTATTGGATGAAATAGATTCATTATACGATGACGTGTTAGTGTCAATTCTTAGGCAGTTACGAAATGGTTTTCAAATAAGACCAAAACGATTTCCTTCAACCGTGGCGCTTGTGGGATTAAGAGATGTCCGGGAATACAAATTAAAAGTCCGTCCGACTGAAGCATCGTTAGGTTCCGGCTCGCCTTTTAATATCAAGGCTGAATCAATTCTTTTAGGGACATTTACAAAAGAAGAAATATCTGAATTATACAGTCAGCATACAAAAGATACAGGGCAGATATTTTCAAAAGAAGTAGTAGATAGAATTTATGAATTAACTGGAGGCCAGCCGTGGCTAGTGAACGCGGTAGCGAATGAAATTGTAGAAAAAATATTAAAAAGTGATTACACGAAAACAATAACAATAGATCACGCGGAACAGGCGAAAGAAAATCTTATAAAGAGGCGTGATACGCATTTAGATAGTTTAATAGATAAACTGAAAGAGGAGCGGGTAAAAAATATAATAAGCGCTATTATAAATGGAGACGGAGTTTTATTCGACAACTACGACGATTCGCTTATGTATTGTCGAGATTTAGGGATTATAAGTGAGACAAGGCCTGTCAGAATCGCTAATGAGATATATCAAGAAATAATCCCAAGAGTTTTAAATAGAAATTTACAAGATAGTATTGAAGAAGAAGGCGAAACTAAATGGTATATCAAACCCGATGGCAAACTTGATATGGATAAATTATTAAAAGCGTTTCAAAAATTTTACCGCCGTAATAGTGAACACTGGTTAGAAAGGTTTGATTATAAAGAAGCGGGGCAGGGGCTTCTTTTAATGGCATTTTTGCAGAGAGTAATCAATGGAGGCGGCAGAATTGATCGTGAAATGGCGGTTGGACGAGGACGAACAGATTTAACCATTGAATTCGCGGGAGAGACTTTTGTTTTGGAGTTAAAATTAAAAAGATACGATGATACAAAAGAAGAAGGCTTAGACCAAATCTCGCGTTATTTAGATACACTCGGCATGACTAAAGGATATCTTATTTTATTCGAATTAAAATCTTCCACAGTTATCCCTTGGGAAACCCGTATCAAATGGGAAGAGGTTTCTCATCAGAATAAAAATATTACTGTTGTAGAGTTGTAATGTTGTAATGTTGTAATGTTGTTTAACTTGCCCGTAAAAATTATATTTCTTAAGATAACATAGATTTTACGCCGAGATTTTAATAAGCTCTTCAGCCAATAGATATTTATCCTTTCTGAAATTATATCTCGTAGCGTTAGGGATAAGGATGAAAATTAAGTTGCGTGAACCCTCTCGTTTTATCATTTCGATATTTATATCACTAAGTTGAATTATTCCATTTTCAAGTTGTATTTTTGTAATTACATCTTCCTGTTTTATCAGACGGTCTATACCGGCAAGTTTATCAAGGATATTAGATAATGTGATCGTTACTATTTCTGGAAGGGGGTAGTATTCAATATTGTATTCTTCCTTACCTTCATCGATGTATGAAGAAAATACGTTTTCTTTTTCGCATAATGAGGCAAATGTTTTTTGTTCAAGTTTCGGAACAAATAATGCCAGAATATTTTTAGCTCCGCCATTAGCATCTTTTTCATCCATATTAACGCCTTGAGAATTCATTTTAATTATAAGATCACTTTCGGAATTCACGTTTGATAAAACAATGATATTGTTTAATATGTTTTTTAGTTTCGCGTCGGTTCTTTTACTTTCTTTTATTTTGTTCAGTGTTTCAATAACTCGAACAGCTTCTTTACTTTTTATGTTTTCGCTGAACGCTATGACAAGTTTCTTTCCTGACAAACCGAATGAATAAAACATTTCAACCATGCCTTGAGCCAATTCTTTGGGTTGAGATAAATTTCTTATTATAGGCGCGTTTTCGTTAGAAATATCCGTGAGACGCGGTTCATCTAAAAACACATTACTAAAATGTTTAGTTAAAATATAATCGGCTTCTTTCCGCGCGCGTAAAACTTCTTTTTTAAGATTTTCTTTCGCATTCTCGCCAAGATATACTGAGACAATATTTTCTATATCTTTAAATATTTCTTCTATAGATTTTCTTCTGGTTATCTCGTGACGTTTTAAAAAATTTTCAGAAAGGATACCGCGGAAAATAACAGTTTTATTTGACAGGGATGAATCCGCGGATACGGGGATGTATTTGTTTAAATATCCGGTAGCGGCAATACCTGCTTTTTCTTTTACGCGGGATAGAGAATCTAAATATAATTGTCTTTTTTCATAATCAAAAAGAAACGCGCTAAAAATTTGTTTTAAAAATTTATTAGGATCTATTTTTGTAAATTTTTCAAGCACTGCTATTTTTTTTGAAATAACGGCAGGCGTTCCCTTGTATACTTTTTTTATAATATCTTTAATTTTTTTCATATTTTCCGGCAAAGTTATTTCTTCCCATGTTTTTAAATATTCTTTTTTCCAAACTTCTATTATTTCAGATCTTGTTTTTAGCCTTTGGGATAGATTTTTATTTATTGTATTTTTTTTATATTCTTTGAGTAACGCGAGTAAAGTTACTTCGCTTAAGCCTTGTTTTATATCTTCTAGTATCCAATCATAATTAAGGTACCAAGGTTTTTCGCCTTTTTCAGCGTTATCAAGCATGTTAGATATGTCAAAATCAATTATGCTTTCTATATTTCTCGCGGCATTTGATAATATCCTTGTATTTGCTAGATTTCTATCATTGCGTCCTAATATATCTCCGAGTGCGGCGTGCTTGGCAAGGGCCATCACGATTTTGAAAATATATTTTTTTTCTTGTGATATGGATTCTGATTCCGTGTTAATTTGCCACTTGTTTTTTGAATTTGATAACTTTAATGAAGATAATTCTGAATCTAAGGATTGTCCGTTCAATACCGGAGCTATTAAAAGATCAGGCTTCCCGGGAAGTTCATTACTGTAATAAAAAGGTAATCGGTCAAGCATGGCGTCTTTCAAAAATAGTTTTTCGCAATTCAAATACGCTATTTCGTTTCGTAGATCCCTATGAACCGAGTGCTCTCTTTTAAGGAAAATTTCTATATCTAATTTTTCCCGCGCGCTGTTTAAACTAAGCGTTACTTTATACACGCCTGTACCTATACTAAAATCAGTTATGTCGGTAATAGTGAAACTGCCTGTATATCCATATTGTTGTTTTAGATATTCGGTAATGCCTTTATCCCAAGAAAGATGTTTGATATTTTCTGTGAACACGCGGAGTAGTGTTTCTTTTATCATGCTAGGCGCGGTATTCACAAAATTTCTGAGTGTTCGGATAACGTCGGGTGAAACATGAGGATTTTTTCCATTAAAATAAATTTCTTTGATTATATTGGCGCCGAAAAATCCATCCGCCGTAGAATAAAATGTTTGTAAAAGATCAGAAGCATCCACAGAAATATTTTGGTTAAGGTGTTTTTCAATTATAGTTTTTAGTTGTCCAATATTTGTTTTATAATATTCAATTATTTGATACAATTCGCGCCATTCATTATCAAACCATGAATAATCTTTTGGGTTGAATTGTAGTAACGTTAAAATCATTAGTTTACTTGATAGAGTAAGGTTGTTCCATTGTTTGGAATCTTTGCTTTTTAATTTTAGAGTATTCAGGACAATAGTCTCAATGCGGCCGTCTTTATGTGACAATGATACTTTCTTAGGCGTTATCCGTACCACGCGAAGTGTATGCCAATATTTAAAACCATCCGCGGGAACATCTTTTTTTACTATTAAACCTTTACCTTCCATCCAACTGAGCCAGCGGTTATCTATCTGTTCTATTTTAAGCGGAACTTCCAATCCCGGTGAAATAGATTCGACATCCACTAATTTCCCGTACGCGCGTAAATATTCTTTAAAATCATCGTCAGCTAAAGAGCTGTAATTCATAATTATAGACGCGTTAGGATTGTCGGGATTAAGATGGTTAATGCCTTCTTTTATTATTTCCCGCATTAACCCTGTTCCTTTATATGGATCTTCAATCAATGACCCCGCGGTTTTTTCCCATGAAGGGAATGGGATATACGGAGGATTTATTACAATTAGGTCCAGATTTTTATCAAGATTTTTTATGCCTTTTCCGAGAAATGTTCTTAAATTTACGCCGCGCTCTTGCGCGAAAGGCAGTATATTTCTTTTAGCCGCCATAAGCGCGTAAATACTGATATCTGTAATTACAAATTCTTTTAGGTTTTTTAAGTTTTGAACAAGAGTGCTTGAAAGATGGCCGCCTCCGACACCGATTTCAGCAGCTATTTTTATATCGTTTTTAGTGAAAATGTCATTTTCTTTAAGGACTTTATGGATGTATACGGTATCAATATTTGTTGACCATACGTCGAGGTCAACGCGATTATCCGCGTTTGTAATAATGCCATCATATTTGGTGTATTTCCCTCCGCGCGTGAATAGTGTAAATATTTTTGATAGGGTCGGACCTGAAAAATGTTTTGCTATGTAATTATCCGGAAAAATTAGATTATTGCTGGGGAATGACGCTATAAATTCGAGTTTTAATTTTGAATAATCAATCCCTCCGTTCGCTGAATGAATTCCAGAATCGTCTAAAACTTTGTAAAGAGTTGTTGTTTTAAGGTCATCACTGAGTTCGATAAGTAGCTCAAGACGTCTTCCTGCTTTTGCTATAGGAATATCCGTGAACTCGGCGAGGTGTCCATTTTTTTTCATAAGTTCAGCGTAACTATCAAGTTTCTTTAGTGTTTCAACTGATTGCGGATAACCCTCTTTTAATAGTTCATTAATTTTTGTTACAAGATTTGTTTCTTCTGTAAGGATGTCCGCGGAAACATTGTCTAATTTTCCCGCGGTTAAAGCATTGAGAATCGGTCTTATTTTTTCTATTTCTGTTTTAAGTGTATTGTTTTGATCTTTAATAGTGCCGTCTTTTATTTTTTCTTCTACTTTGAGAACAAGATTTAACCTCTGTTTACGGAATTCGTATATAGTATTTTTAAATTTTTTTTCATCGCGTACGGAGTTTACTAACGCGTCTAAAAAATCCACCTCCATTTTATTATATTCAATAAAAAATTGTTTAAGGATTTCTCTTTCAGCATTTTCTTCGGGAAGGAGATTAAGGCTTTCTGTCCTATACATATATTTTAAAACATAAAAAACAGAACCTACTTCAGGAACATATTTATCAAGGATATCGGCTATTTTTTGAACATTTTGATCTTGATACCGGCAGTCGTACATATGTAGTACGTCTTTTTGTTTTTTCAAAAGCCCGTCAGATAATACGCGCGTGTAATATCTAGTATTTGGCTGAATTTTCATTTGATTGAGCGGAAAAGAAATTTCAAGATAGAGATTATTTTTTCTGACAAAATTAATATTTGCTTGTAATGTCTGTAACGTTGAGTATGGATCAAGCGGAATAAATCCTGCTAATATATCAAATCCCATTTCTCTAAGAAGTTTTATCGCCGTTTCATTTTCTTCAACGGTAATCCCTTTAGTATAATCTTTTATAAGTTGTTTTTGAGAGCCTGATTCCAGCCCTAAAAAAATATTTATAAAACCGGCTTTTTTTAAAAGTTTAAAAGTTTCTAGTTTTTCTTTTCTGATTTCTTCAGTATCACTTTTTTTATAGACGCTGTCTGCCCTGCATGAAAAAGCAATTTTTAAATGAATACCGCGTTTTATTATTTCTTCGGCAAGCCGTTTAGCGCGGCTAATACCTCTTTGTGTTTCTTTGCCGGCGCCTAAAAATTCAGAGTCTGAAAGTGAAACATGCCGCACGCTCATTTTATAAAGATATGCTAATCCTTCTATAACAACATTGTCGGGATAAGGTTCCCATCTATGAGCTCTGAAAGGATCTTTAAAACAAAATGAACAGTGTCCCCATCCGCAACCTCTGCTTGTTTCTATTGCGATATCTCCGCCATGGTTAAGAATTTCAGCAATGTTATCACGCGCAGGGAGTCCTAAATTAGCTACTGTAATAGGGAATCCGTCATTCTCTATAATTTTACCATTACGTACATATGATGCCGCTGGTATGTCGGAAAGCGAAATTTCACCACGTGAATATTTAACTAATTCCCTGCCGGCAAGTTCTCCTTCACCTCTTATGGTTATTACAAATGGATATTTTGTTAAAATATTTTTATTGTCATTTGTGGGAAGATTGTGCCCTACTACTATGATTACTTTTTTTGTTTTGAAGCTTTGTTCGTTGTTTATTATTTTCAGCAGTTCATATAGATATTTATTTGATTCAAGTTGCGCGGAAAGGCCTATGATATCCGGTTCTTTCTTTATCAATTCTTTTAAGGCATCTTCCGGGCACATACCGAATTGTGTGTCAATTGAGGAGACGATAACTTCTTTTCCGAAAGTTTTTCTTAGGTCTCCCATCATAGCGTTCATTCCTAATGGTTCCGATATAACTCTGTGACGCGGTGATGCGATGTTTACCAAAACAATTTTCGTTGGGCTGTCTTTAAGACTTTGAATTTTTTCTTTTGATGTGTATATTTTTCTATAAAGGCCAAGCGCGTTTATTATGCGCATAATAGTAGATGAAAGAAGTGTATTTTCCGGTACATTATCTCTAATCCGGCGTCTTGCTTCGGTTGAAGAATCAAAACGGTTTTCAGGTGAAATCGCAAGAAGCGGTGACACTGAATCTTTAAATTCAGTCATGTTTTGTTCAATAAGAATGTTTTCAATATCTTTATTTGTACGATAACCCCTAGGTGTTACAAGTACATGCGTACTATTAAAAAAAGTTTTCAAATCCTGTAGTGTGTTGCCAGATTTATTTGTATCTAGCATTTGCTCAAAATTATCAAAACCCATTATGAGATATAAATTTTCTTGCGGATAAAATATTTTTACAGCCTGTGACATTTTTATGAATCTGCCTGATTCTGAAACAGCAATTGATACTTTTTTAAAATCCTTTATATCCTGTTCTATCATAAAAATTCTTTGCGCTAGAGTTGCTCCGAATTTTTCTTTTATGATATGTCCTTTTGTCATAACAAGGATTAATTCATCAAGGTTATATTCTTTAATAGCTTTTTCTATTATTGCTTTATGAGAGCGTTGTATGGGGTCCCCGGATATGGAATAAATGCCTATTTTTTTAGGGTTTTTAATATCCTGTTTTTTAATAAAGCGTATTGGATTATCCGGTGTAACGTTGTCTATAATACCGGATAATTCTTCTATTCTTATTGTTGCCCGCGTGGAGCTTAATTCTATTGGCGCGAAAGTATCAAATCCGCCATAAACAGCATTATTCTTTTTGTCGAATTCAAAAATTAATCCGCTTAAACCATAATCAAAAATTTGTTCTATTTCCGAGGGATCAGTTAGTTCATTGATATTTAACTTAGATAAAACATTTTCAATGTGCGCGCAATTTTCTAAGTTTAAACGTAATTCATCTCTACGCATTACTTCATTGGCAATTGTGTAGAGATTAATATCAATTGGCATATCTGTTTGGTTACATTTGAGTTCTGCTATCAGTAAAAGAAGGTAGATATATTTAATTTCAGAATCTATTGATTGAAGCCATGAAAGCGCGGTTTCAGGATACCAGAAACTAAAACTATTTTTTTGCCTTGCCAAGAGATTAAAAAATTTTTGTTTTTCTTCTGGTAGCCCGGTAAAAACTCTTTCTACGGCTTCTTTAATATTTTTTATTCCTGATTCAGGGCGGATTCTTGCTAGCCGTTCGAGCGCGTAATCCGATATAGCAGTTTTATTGCTTAAAAGTTTTTGTTCTTCTTCTAATAAAATTTCATCAGCATTTTTATTTTCTTTTATGCCTTTTTTAGAAAGTTCTTCAAGCTGAATATATTTATTAAAAAACCAATTAAAAAATTCTTCCATAAAAAGTCCTTCGGAAACTATGGAAGTATCTATTACATTTATAATAAAATATAGTTTTAAAATATCCGGGTCTTTTCTTTCTATGGCAAGGTTAAGAATAGGTTTAAATACCTCATCTGTAACTTCTCCCCGTTTTGCTTGGCCGATGAAACCGTGTTGTCTGACAATTGCTAGCGCCAGTTCCTCGTTAGAATCTGAAAGCCCTAATTCTTGGAATATTTTTTTGTCTTTTAATATTTGATAGCCTGTTTCAGGATGGTTCGCGAAATTAAGTTCCGCGTATTTTTGGTCATTTCTGAATTCATCTATTTTGCCCGCGTCCATAAAGCCTAATACCGCGTAGATAAGGCCTTGATATTTGGTATTTGCTTGTTCATATATCGTAGCGAGTTTTTTAAAAGAATCCTGAGAAAGCGCTTGTCTATTTTTCGCGCGGAATTTTTCTTCATCTTGAAAAGATATACGTTTACCTTGTTCTATAGCTTCGGCTTTTGTAGCCGCGATTTTAACTCGCGTATAAAAAGATTTTTCATTTTCAGGGCTTGTGTAAGTTTTGTCTAGATGGCGGAATAGTTCTTCTATTTTTTTTCGCGTTTTTTCTTTTATTTGTTTTCCCTCGACTAAAGCTGATATAGTCGTGATTTCTTTTTCTCTATTACTGCTTTCCGGGACCAATCCATGGCTAATTATAAAATTCAATATGCTACACGCGGTTTTTGAATTTATGTTTATTTCTTCACCTTTATCATTAATAATTTGCGGTTCTTTATTAAACCTGACAGCTTCTGTAATAAATTGAATTACTAGTTCTCGTAAAAGAATATTTTCGGATTTTATTTTATACCCGTATTGACGCCGTATCCCGCGGATTAAAGTTTTGAACGCGGATTCTCCGGAGTTTCTCGTTTTGTATTCAGAGATGATATTTTCCTTTAATTCTTTGAAATCAATGCCGCTATCTCTTATCCATAGTTTAACTGTATGATAATAAAATATCGTCTGAGTTAATTCTTCTTCTACTTTTGTTAGCGGAACATCATAATATTTTGGGAGGATTTCTTTGAATATGCCTGCTATCGCGGAGATAGCGCCCTCATATATAACGATAGAATTTGGATATTGTTTGGGTTTTAAAGAATATCTCAGGTTTTCCGGGACATCATTAATTATTCCGATAAACCCGGCGCCTTTATTTTTTAATAGAAATTCTGTTTCATCTTTGCCAATAATCCCGGGAAGTTTGTTTTTTAAAATAGAGCGTATCCATAATGGGAACCTATGCGACGGCCCGCTTATATCATCAATGTCTTGAAAACCGCTTGAATTAAGAAGTATTTTAATTGAAAGCTTCAAGGCGGTTTTATTGGCTTTAGTGTTTATAATAGAAATAAAAAATTCTCCGGTATTTAAATTAGTAGAAGCGTCTTTTGCGGTGTAACCTTTTTTTGTAAGCGCTTCTAATAGGTTTATAATTATGGCAGTGTTATCGCCTATTAAATTTATAGGTATTTCAAAAAAAACTTCTTCATTATTTAAAATTTTATTATATATTTCTTGATTATTGGCTATTTTTTCATCTATGCCGAAAAAAAAATTGTTTTCTTCTGGCAATTTAAAGAGCCACGCGACATCATTATTTTTTATTTTCAAATCTTGCGTTATTAATCCTTTTTTAGAAATAATCTGCCATTTGCTTACGTCTTTTTGCTGATAATCGTCTCTAAAATGCGCGCCACGTGATTCTTCTCTTGTCAACGCGCTTACTATTATTAATTCAGCGTTTTCTAGTTTATTCCTGAGTTCCAAGTTTTTTAATGGGACTTGTGGTATTTTAAAAAATTTTTCGCGTAATTTTTTCACATCTAATAATGCTGTTTCAAGATTTTGTTTGTTCCTTATCAGGCAAACGCGGTCCTGCATGATACGGCCTAATTCTGAATCAATATCATTGAATATTTTGTTGGATTCTTGTTTATCATTAGCAGTAATTGTCGGCATTTTTTCAGCCAAGTCTCCGTATTTTAATTGTTTGTTTGAAATATTTTGCGCGTGATTAATCATTGAATAAGACGCTCTTCTTCCGAATACAAGACCTTCATCAAGAGAATTACTGGCCATTCTGTCAGCGCCATGGAGTCCAGTATAAGCGACTTCTCCAATAGCATACAGCCCTTCTACGGTTGTTTTCCCATTCATATCTGTTAAAACACCGCCGATAGTGAAGTGAGATGCCGGCGAGACCGGGATAAGCGGAGATTTATCAAGATCAATGCCGCGAGTTTTACACTCCTCATAAAGTTGAGGGAATTTTGTTTTAAAATTTTTTATCGGAGATATATCGAGATACACAAAATCAGATTTAGTTTTTTGCATTTCCCAGAATACAGCCCGCGCGACTACGTTTCTGGGCGCCATCTCTTTTTTGGGGTGATACTTTTCCATAAAATATTCGCTATTTACGTTCATGAGTTTCGCGCCGTCGCCGCGCACTCTTTCAGAAATTAAAAATGATTTTCCTTCATTATCTATTACGGAAAGCGCGGTTGGATGAAATTGTATCATTTCCATATTCGCAAGTTCCGCGCCGGCTCTATAAGCAAGCGCTGTCCCATCACCTGTAGAAAATTTAGGATTTGTGTTTCTTTCGAAAACTCTTGATACGCCGCCGGTCGCGAGAGTTGTTGTTTTGGCTCTGTATAATATATATTTTCCGGTTTCTTGATTAACTCCCAATGCGCCCACACATTTTCCGGATTTTATTAAAAGGTCTATGATAAAAATATTTTCATCTATTTGAATATTTTTCCTATTTTCTTTTGAAAGTTCCATTACTTTTTTTGCTAATGTTCTTTCTATTTCTTCACCTGTTTGAGCGCCTTTATAATGAATTATTCTGTTAACTGAAGAACCTGATTCTTTACCTAGTTCTATTGAACCATCTGTTTTTTTGTCAAAATCCGCGCCCCAAGCAATAAGTTCACGTATTCTAATCGGTGTTTCTTCTGCGAGGATTCTCGCGGCCTGAGGGCTAGAAAAACCATCTCCCACACGAAGTGTGTCTTTTGCGTGGAGTTGTGGAGAATCTTCAGGTGAAAGGCAAACTGCCGCGCCGCCTTGCGCGTATTGTGTTGTCGAAGATTTACCATGCGCGCCTTTGGAAATAACTACTATAGACGCATCTTTATCTTTTTGGCATAATCCCGCGACGCATGAAAGACCGGCTACTCCGCCGCCTACGATAAGATAATCAATTTCTTTTACTTGAATATTTTCTCTCGGAATACCGTAGAGAAATGAAAGATTAGGATTTTTAAGTTCTTCTATGTCAGAAAAATTCGTATCATTTTTAGCAGGGCCGGATTTTTTGATTTGTTTTTGTAATTTAATTTCGCCGTCTTTTGAGATAACCGCGTTGTAAGTCCATTTTTCGTTTTGCGCGGATAAACTACAAGGGATAATAATATTGTTTGATTCATCCGTATATTTTTTATCAAAACGAATGTCAATTTGCATGCCTTTTACAATAGGGAACATGCGTTTTGTGATGTTTTCAAGAGAACCGCCTAAAGATTTTATTGTAGTAGCAATATAACTAGATATTAAAAATTCATGATGTATTTTGAGGGACATTGAGTTAAACCCTGATAGTACCTGAAGAGTATTATTTTGTGGGGACGATTGCATTAATCCGGTATCTGCCCAAATAATGTTTTGGACAGAAAAGATTAGAATAAGAATAGTAGTGATTATTTTTTGTGAAAAATTATTGTGTAGCGGTATGCGCGAGATGTTTTGTTTTTTTGACATTTCAGGTCTCCCATGTTTTAGCTATAAATGTAATTCCTCATAATTACTATAAAACCTTTATCGATACTGTGGTTTACACTAATTTTAAAATTTTTTTTTTAAAATTTTTCGTAACCTGTATGGATTCCTGCTTGGCGCAGGAATGACACGTTGAGGGTAAAAGGCCAGTATCCATGCTGGGTTCAGCAAACGCTGTCATTCCGGAATTTTTCGAAGAAAAATATCCGGAATCCATGGACGTTCCAGTCATAAATCTAATTTCAAGTTTCAATTTTCTATCTAAAATTTTTATGAAAAAATTTTAGCGCCCCCTACGCGTACGTCAAAAATTTCTCCATCATTCTTTGTTCTTTTTCTAAGATTTCAGAACAACGCACTACTTTATCCAGAAAATAAAGAACTCTTTTGGCTATTTGTTCATTAGACGCGGTTTGCTCGGTAACTCCTAAATTGTTCATAAATTTTTTAACCTCTTCCTGATTACCGTTCCAAGCGTTTAAAAGCATATATTTCAAAAACATTTCTACTGATTGAGAGGCGTCTTTTTCAAAAAGTCTCGCTAAAATCGCTGTTATTATGGTTCTCGCCTGATATTGCGTTTTTTCATTTTCATCGAAATATTTCGCAGGTAAATTAATATTTAAAATTCTTTCATCTTGAAACAGTAATGGGTTTTCATTAAGAATATTTTTTATGTATTGAGAAAATTCATTAGTTGTAACTATGATTCTTTTCACTCCTTTTTCTTTAGTTTCTAAATATATTTTTAGATTCCGTTCAGTGTAAGGTTTACATGAAAAATTATTATTTCCATTTATTTTTTTGATTCTTTCAATTGAGTCTTTTATAGGCTCTGTCAACTCCATAGATTGCGGCAATAAAATTTCAATCCGCTGTGAATGAAATAAATTTACTGTTTCTAAAATAGATGTTTTTTCATTGTCTGTAAGTTTTATTTCAGGGATATCTGAAATTGACGTATCTATTTGTCCGAAAGAGTTATCTTTATATTTGTTGGTTATCGGAAGTCGCCAGTCTTTTCCTAAATTTCTTGGTGTTATTTTTATACCCGGAGGAGCTTGTCGGCGTTTATATTCATTCCTATCAATCATTTTCACAACTTTTTCAACTGTCGCGCTGTCCCATTTTAAAGACATTTCAGCTATTGATTCATTTCTTTCAAGATATGCTTGAAGTATCTGGTCCAAAACATCATACGGCGGTAAAGAGTCTTCATCTTTTTGATCTTCTTTTAATTCTGCTGAAGGAGGTCTCGTGATAATATCCCATGGGATTATTTCTTTACCGTGAGAATTGACATATCGCGATAATTCAAATACTTTAGTTTTATAGACATCGTTAATAGGCGCGAACCCGCCTGCCATATCTCCGTATAATGTAGCGTAGCCAACGGCAGATTCACTTTTATTACTGGTTGTTAAAACTAGATATCCAAATTTATTTGAATACGCCATTAAAAGATTGCCTCTTGTTCGCGCTTGAAGGTTTTCTTCAGTGGTATCCATTCCTAGCGCCGAGAATTGCGGATCCTTTTGTAAAGTGTCTAGATAACCGGAAAATACAGATTCTATTGGTATTTCTTTAAATTCTATGCCAAGTGTTTCAGCTAGTTTCTTAGCGTCTGACTGGGTTTCTGTCGAGTTGTATCGTGATGGCATGGATATACCAAGAACATTTTCTTTCCCTATGGCACTAACCGCTATTGCCGCGACTAAGGCAGAATCAATGCCGCCGCTTATTCCTATAACTACTTTTTTGAATCCATTTTTTTTGATATAATCGCGCGTTCCGAGTACAAGAGATTTATACATGACTTCTATTTCATTCGGTTGTTTAATCTCTAGCGCCGGCTGAATCTGTTTTTTAGGTTTAGTAACATTATGCCTTTTGATGTGTGTTGTTTTAATTTTATTGATATCATAGCTACCCGTCTTAGTAAGGTCTAAATCTGTTATTACAAGGTCTTCCTCAAGCCGTTTGGCTTGGGCAATGATTGTTCCGTCAGGAGAAGTTATAAAACTTCCGCCGTCATAAAGAGCTTCATCCTGTCCGCCCACAAGATTCGTATAAACAATGAAAGCGCCTGTTTGTTTAACGCGTTTTTTGAGAAGGTCCTCTCTGACTTGTAATTTATTCATATAATAAGGAGATGCGGATAAGTTAAAAAGTATTTTAGCGCCTTTTGCCGCTTGTTTTAGATAAATACTTTCTTCTCTAGTATTATCGCCTACCCATAGATCTTCGCATATATGAACCCCAAAAGGTATACCGCCAATGTCATAAATTTCTTCATTGTCACCTGATGTGAAATATCTTTTTTCATCAAAGATACTGTAATTCGGCAACGCGTGTTTTTTATATATTCCTTTTATTTTTCCGTCTGAAATAATTGCCGCGGAATTATATCTATTTCCGTCGGAGTCAATATCGATAAATCCGACAATCGCCGTAATGCCCCAAACTTCTCCGGCTAATGAATAGAGTGTCCGTAAATTATCTTTTATAAAACTTCCTTTATATACGAGGTCTTCAGGCGCATATCCTGTTATTGTTAATTCAGGAAATATTACGACATCCGCGTCTTCTTTTTTCGCGCGTTCAATATAATCCAATATTTTTTCTTTATTTTCACGCATATCGCCCACTACTGCGTTTATTTGCGCCATGGCAACGCGAAGTTTATCGCGTCCGATTGAATATTTTTGTTCTAGCCTTTGTTTCGCCCTTTCGATCATGAGTTCGTGTGTCGGATTTTGTTCGCTCATCTTAATTTTATCTATCGGAACCCACATGGCTTTACGCGCGTCACTACTGGCTTTTGGCGTCATACTCATTGCTTTAGCGGAATCTTCTATATGGAAATGCCATGCTTCTGTTTCCATCCACGCGTTATCAGTATTTCGTCTGTCATCCACGTATCCTTTATATACAGAAACTGCTTTTGATATATCAATTTCATCCAAGAACACATTGGTTTCTTCTTGAAGTTCGCGTACGGCTGTGTCAAGAGTTGTATCCAACATCACCTTATTTTCTTTTTTTATTCGTTCAACCATTCCTCCGGGTAATGCATTAATTCCACTATCATTTCTTACGATTATCAAAATTTCATATTCTCCTGTATCTGGATTTATTCTTGTAACAATAGGATCAGCCGCGCGATTTGGCCCGTATTTTCCTAATTGGCCTCTATTTTTTATACCAGTTCTTCCTATTGGATTTAAGGGAAGGTTGGTCTCTTTATCAACCTTAATCGGGCCTTCAAAACTTTCCAAGGGTTCTCTTCTTCCTTCTTCAATATCTTTTAAAAGAATAGAATAGTCCGCTGGGTCAGCCCATTTATTTCCTGAATTTTTTGAATAGTCATTATTAAGAACACTATTTAATACGATATCCCGCGGTTCATAACCCGGATATTCTATCTCCCACGCGGTTTTATCAGCAGGCACATTAAACCTCGTCCCGTATTCACTAGGCGCGTAAGTACGGGCGATTATATGTGTATTTGGTTTATGCATCTTCTGGTCAATATTATTTATTTGGCGCGCTCGCGCTACAAGTTCTTTCTGCAACTTAGTTAAATCTTCGGATAATTCTGTTTGGGATATATTTTGATATATACTAGTTTCATTTTCTTTATGGTTTCTTGTTATTTCCATACTTGGAATTTTATAGACAATTTTACCTTTTTGAACTATTGGTTTTAAGAGGGATATTATTTGTTCTCCGTCATTTGAAATAATATCTTCATCTTCACTAGCAATAACTCTTTTTATCGCGATTCCTTTTTCATCCAATATTGCAAAAACTTTTTTTAAACCCGGAAGTGAGGTTTTGAGCGGATTGTCACTCAACTTAATTCGTTCTTTTCCATCATAGAGAGCGAGTTTATAAACTCCGCCCAATGATGATTTTGGTCCGCCTGTAATAAAATCTCCGGAAAGTAATTCAGTTTCTTCATCTAACGATAACGGCACATCGAAACGTGTATGCGCCTCAAGATTTGTTGTGCCGTCTATTCCGCCTATATACGCTGAACGCGTAGCTTCTTTGTGACTTCTTCCTTGAGCGTCGGATAATCCATCTTCAATTAATTTTTTATCAGGGCTTTTCTTTCTTGTTTCATCAGCCCAAGTAGCTTCAAGGCTATTAAAATTCATGATATTTAAAATGAATGTTTCGATAATCATTGTTTCAAACATTGTCCCGCTTACCCGTATGATAGGCTCTCGAGGGAAAGCTAAACTGCCTTCTTCCATGGCATCTATATTTCCATGGAATTCAAAATTTTTTAAATATTTTAGATAGTCTTCAGAGAATATGCCAAGCCCGCGTAAATATTCGATATTTTCTTTAGTGAATTTAAAATATCGTAATTCTTCTATGAAATTTTTTAATCCTGAGACAATTATATTTTTTCTTTCATATGGCGCTGTCCTGTAAAAATAATCAAACACAGCTGATTTTTCATGTAACCCTGCCTTAAATAATGCTTGTCCCATTGTTAGGTGATACATGTCCTCTGTTAACGCTGTTCTTTCTTCTTTGTCTGTAAATATCGGATGCGGAAATTTTTTAGCGGTATCAATAGATTTTATTGTTTGCGTGTTTTCATTTGCTAATACGAGAGAATTAGATTTGGAAACAAGGCTTATTTCTTTTTCTATAAAGGAATTGTACATTTTTACTTCATTCCCTTCAGGAAAACATACAGGTTTTGTCGCGTCATCAATAACAATAGCTTGAAACCCTTCTTCTCGTGCACCTTCTGCAGTCCAGCCTACACAATAATCCATCGCGAGCCCAACAACAAAAACACGTTTAAATTCGCGGTCGTGTATTTCTTTCGCGAGCCCTGTTGGATTTTTACGGTTATCAAAAAATCCGCTGTAAGAATCTGTTTTGGGATCCGCGCCTTTGATTAGGACATATTCAAAATCAGAATCTGGAATACTTGAATGCAATTTTGATTCTTCTGTTCCTTCTACTCCATGGTCCGGCCAAAGTATTTGAAATCCTACTGTTTTAAGATAGTCTTTTAACTCGTCAAGTGTGAATTTGGCGTTAGGGCTTAAGTGGTTATCGTTTACGGTCCAAGATTTGACAATATCATAGGTTAAAATTGGAGTTGATTCGACCTCTTTATATGAAGATGCCAAGGAAATATGCCCCTTGGGATGGAGATCTCGTGTGGCAAAACGATTTTTTTTGGGGAATAGATTCATAAGTTGTGAGACTTGCGGCATAATTTTGTCGCCGTCCGTAACAGGGAGGCCGCCTCCGGGCATAAAAGTAGGTTGCGCATCCACAATAATAAGCGCGTCTGTTTCAGGGTTTATGACAACTTGTTCTTGTAGCGGAATAGTCTCCGCGTTTTTCAAAAGTTTAACATTGTCAGGCAATGCCTTTAAATTTTTAATTGTTCGATCCCTTGCTTCTTCGACTTTATTTTCAAGCGCGACTCTTTCACCGTTTCTCCAATACGGAACAAGTAATTCTTCTATTTGTTCGTCAAGCGTCACGTTTAATGTTCTAATATTTTTTGGTGTTTCGATATATCTCGAAACTTTTCCGTCTTTACCTGTAATTTTGAAAACATTTTCTCCGAAAGACGGTTGTAATTCTAATTTGAGGCTTGATTGGCTTCCGCCTGTAATTAAATTTGTTCCAACTCCGAAAGCGTCTATCATTGCTCCGCGAGAAATAAGGTCTGTTATTTTATATTCATCCAAATCATCAGACGCGAAAATTTTTACGTAAAATAATCCCGCGTTATCTAAAATTTCACGGACTTTTTTAGAAAGGTCCACTAAATCTCCGCTATCAAGTCTGACTCCGGCGAGTTTGTGATTTTCTTTTTCCATTTCTTTAGCTACAATTGCGGCGCGTCTGGCGCCTTCCAAAGTGTCATAAGTATCGATAAGAAAAATAGAACTATCAGGAAAAGCCTTCGCATATGTGCGGAAAGCATCTATTTCTTTTTCCGGTGAAAATGATGTTATAAAAAGATGCGCCATTGTTCCTGAAGACTTAAGCCCATATAACGATGCGGCTTTAACATTAGAAGTCACACTAGCACCACCGATAATAGCTGAACGAGATGCCAAATCTGCCGCTTTACCTTGCGCTCTACGAAGTCCGAAATCAGCAACACTTCTGGGTCTTTTAAAATTTTTATCATCCGCGAATTCTCCATTGGCGGCCTGAATAATTCTAGATGTTTTTGTCGCGATGTTGGTAGCTAAATTTATTCTGTTCTTTATTAATCCTTCTAATAAAGCTATTTCTATTTCGTTTGCTACTATACGCATTATGGGTATACCGCTCGAAATAACTGTTCCTTCCGTGACAGCATCAATATCGCCTTTAAAAACAAAGTTTGACAGATAGTTTAAAAATTCTTCTGAAAAAATATTTAACTGTTTAATTTTTTCTATATATCGGGTACTGAATTTTCTTTCGCGAATATCTGCCAATGCTATTTCTAAACCTGACGCGACAATATAACCTCCGTCATGAGGCGCGGCCGGAAGAAAAAGATCATATGATTTTTTATTAATTTTTTTCTCATTAAAAGCTGTGTATGCTTTTTTGAGTTGAGGAATCGTAACGCAAATATCTTCAAATAAATTATTATCGTCAGTGAAATCTATAGGACACGAACCATGCTGTGTAATAAATCGCTCTTCAGTCATTGCGGCCATTGCTGTTTTTGTCGACGGAATATTTGACCCCGGAGAAGGGCTTAACGCGTAAGATAAATTGCTTATAAAAAACATTCCCGCGATGAAAATATTTAGTCCTTTTTTTACCCCAAAAAATACGCAATTATAAAATTTTTTCATATTTCCTCCAATTTTTATTTTTACAAAAAATAAATTTAGTAACAAAACATATTATACTACAATTTTAAACATAAAACAATGTTATATTGTCAACTTTTTTATTCCTAACCAAAATGCGGGAAATTATTTTAGATAAAAGGGGATTATAAAGTAAAAGAAAAGGGGTAATATTTTGGTTTGAAGCGCTTCGGGGTGAATGAATAATTTGACATATATTTAGTGAATAGCTTATAATCTCCTACTTTGTTCATACTTTATTTATAATAAAATTTGTATATATAACAACAAATAATTTTTTGAAAGGTATACTTTAAAATAGTAAGGGGAATAATATGTCAGAGAACGAAAATAATAATGAAATAGCGCATGAGGATAGTAATGAGCTTATTCTTCAGCGTCATGAAAATATGCGTAAGCTTGTAAACGAAGGGATTGACCCTTTTACCGGAGATAGTTTTACGGGTATTCAAAGTATTGACTTTGTTAAGGCAAATTTTGTTGACGGCGCGTCTTCGCGTATTGCCGGCAGGATTATGGCGCAACGGTTAATGGGGAAAACTATATTTTTAGATTTAAAAGATTTTTCAGGCAGGATGCAGTTATATGTTAAAAAGGATTTTATAGGAGAAAAAGGCTTTAATATTTTTAAAATTTTTGATATAGGCGATATAATCGGCGTGGATGGCACTTTGTTTAAAACTCATAGCGGTGAAGTTACTGTTTTGGTTAAAGAGTTTAAATTTTTGTCAAAGTCATTGCATCCTCTGCCTGAAAAGTGGCACGGGCTAAAGGATGTCGAGGTAAGATATCGAGAGAGATATACTGATTTAATTGTCAATGATACAACACGAGATATTTTTAAAAAGAGAATAAAAATCATACAAAGCATCCGAAATTATTTAAATGATAAATCATTTCTGGAAGTTGAGACGCCTATGATGCATTCTATCGCGGGCGGCGCGGCCGGTAAACCGTTTAAGACGCATCATGAAACATTGGATATGGCTTTATTTTTAAGAATTGCTCCGGAAATATATCTTAAAAAACTTCTTGTCGGCGGCTTTGAGAAAATTTATGAAATAAACCGTTCTTTTCGTAACGAAGGAATTTCAACACGGCATAATCCGGAATTTACTATGATAGAAATTTATGAGGCATATTCTGATTGTGAAGGAATGATGCGCCTTACTGAGGATATGATACGAACTGTCGCTCGTCTTACCATAGGAACTGAAGTTTTTGAATATCAGGGGAGGACAATAGACCTTACGCATTGGAAACGTGTTTCTTTTCGGGACCTTATGAAACAGAATTTTGATATAAATGTTGAGGATCCAATGGAGATGTGGGCAGACAAATTGAAGAAAAACGGGGTGGATGTTCCGTCCGGAAAATTATCCAAGACACAGCTTGTAAAAATTATTGGTGATTTGGTTGAGCCTAAAGAAGAGACTCATCCTGTTTTTGTTGTTGATATGTTTAAAGAAATAAGCCCTCTGGCAAAAGAGAAAAAAGATGAACCCGGTATAACCGCGCGATTCGAACTTTTTATGGGCGGGATGGAAATCGCCAACGCGTATTCTGAACTTAATGATCCGATTGATCAAAAAAAGAGATTTATTGAGCAGGTAAAAGAAGATCCGGACGCGAGAATAGATGATGATTTTATTCATGCTCTTGAATACGGAATGCCTCCGGCAGGTGGGCTTGGAATAGGGATAGACCGTCTTACAATGATTCTTACAAACGCGCCGAGTATTCGCGAAGTTATTTTGTTTCCACAACTACGCGGGTAAGACAGAGTAATAAAATATTATTCTGTCAGTTGCGCTAACGGCCGAAGAGATTCGCATTATTCGCTATCGCGAACAGCAGTTTTTCGGTAAGGTACATAAAATTATGTGGACATTTTTTTTAAGCATAAGATATTTTTTGGCAAAAAGAAAAGAAGGGATGATTTCTTTTATTAATTTTAGTTCGGTTTTGGGCGTAGGAGTTGGAGTTGCGGCGCTTATTATTGTTCTTTCTGTTATGAACGGTTTTGACGAGGAAGTAAAAAATAAAATAATAGGCACATACGCTCATTTGATGGTTTTTCCTGACGGCGGGGTAACGGATAATGGTGACACTGCGGGGCAGATAAAAAAAATAACAGGCGCCCGCGCGTGCGCGGAATTTGTTTCAGGCCAAGCAGTTCTTCAAGCAAAAAATAAAGTGACCGGTCTTCTTATTAAAGGCATAAACCCTGAAAAAGAAGCTAAAGTAACTGATATCGTTTCATTTATAGAAGGCGATGTTAACAATATCGAAGGTGATAATATTATTCTAGGGAGTGAATTATTGCGGTCGTTAGAGTTAAAAGTCGGCGATACTATCGAATTAGTTGTGCCGTATTCAATGTTGGATATGGAAAAAAAACCGCTCAAAATAGTAGGGACTTTTACTTCAGGAAGGTATGATTATGATTCTAATATCGCGATAATGGATATAAAAACAGCGCAAAATTTTTATAGGATGAAAGATACATTTACCGGCATCACAGTGCGTCTTTTTGACGGCGCGAATGTGAATAGCGTGAAAGCTGATTTAGCTGGAAAATTGGGACGCGGGTATTCTGTAAAAAGCTGGATGGATTTAGATCGAAATTTAGTCGCGGCTCTTCTTATGGAAAAAAAGATGATGTTTATTGTTCTTGGGATTATTGTGATAATCGCGTGTTTTAATATTACGAGTTCTCTTATTATGATGGTTATGGAAAAGACGCGTGATATAGGTATTTTAAAGGCATTAGGCGCGAGTTCTTTCGGCGTAAGTGCTGTTTTTTTTATGGAAGGATTTATCATCGGCGCGTTTGGGATAGCGCTTGGCGGATTCGGCGGAGTTTTTATCGCTGAAAGAGTAAATAAAATTCTTTCGGTAATTGAAGAGTTTACCGGCTATGAATTATTTCCAAAAGATATTTATTATTTTAGTGAACTGCCGGTAAAAATAAATTCAAGTGATATTTGTTTTATTCTTGCCTTTGCGATGATTCTTACTATTATTGCGGGGCTTTATCCGGCGTGGAAGGCTTCACGTCTTGACCCGGTGCAGGCGATACGATATGAATAAAGAAGAAATAATATTATTCGCGGAAGGCGTCAGTAAATTTTATAGGCAGGGTTTTCAGGAAGTGAAGGCTGTCCGTAAAGTTGATATGAAAATTTCTAAAGGCGAACGGCTTTATATCCACGGCCCTTCAGGCGCGGGAAAATCAACTTTACTTCATCTTTTGGGCGCGCTTAGCCGTCCTACAAGCGGTAAAATATTTTTTAAAGAAAAAAATATTTATAAGCTTTCCGACCGCGCGCGGAGCGCTCTTCGTAACAAAAATTTTGGATTTATTTTTCAGTTTTATTATTTATTGCCGGAACTTAATGTTTTGGAAAATGTCATGCTTCCGGGATATATGAAAGGCGGGTTTGGTTTTAACGGGAATCTTCGCGCGCGAGCGCTTGAAATTTTGGGCCGGGTTGGAATGACTCCGAGGCTTAGGCATAGGCCGAATGAACTTTCAGGCGGAGAGGCGCAAAGAGTCGCGATAGCGAGAGCTTTAATAAATTCTCCGGAAATATTATTTTGCGATGAGCCTACCGGGAATTTAGATTCGGTGATGAGCGGCAATATTTATGACCTTATTTTAAAAATAAGCGAAGAGAAAAAAATGAGTGTGGTTATTGTTTCGCACGGAGCTCTTCCAAAAAATTTTTTTCATACTGAATGTTATATGCGGGACGGCGTTTTATAACGATAAGAGAAAATTCGTAAATATCTTGCGCGAGAAAGCGAAATCCGCGTTCAGGTATTTTATAAAAATTAGGAGCGATAATGGACGAGAAGATTTTTTTAGATGGTAATTTTTTTAAAAAAGAAGACGCTAAAATTTCAGTGTTTGACCATGGACTTCTTTACGGCGACGGCGTGTTTGAAGGAATCCGCGCGTATAATAGAAAAGTTTTTAAACTTAAAGAACATTTGGATAGGCTTTATGTTGGTGCTGAAATTATTAAACTTCAAATACCAATGAGTAAAGCGGAACTTGAAGACGCGGTTATAAAGTTATTGTTGGAAAATAAATTGGATGACGCGTATATAAGGGTAGTCGTTACAAGGGGCGTAGGAGACCTTGGTCTTGATCCGAGAAAATGTAAAAAGGCTACTGTTTTTATTATTGCCGGAAAAATAGTTTTATATCCTGAGAAATATTATGAAAACGGCCTTCCTATCATTATCGCGAAAACACGGCGGAATCATCCATTTTCTATCAATCCGTGCGTAAAGTCGTTGAACTATTTGAATAATATTTTTGCTAAAATAGAAGCAGTTGAAAAAAATGTTGAAGAAGCTTTAATGCTTACGATAGACGGGTTTGTGTGTGAATGTACGGGAGATAATATTTTTATAGTGAAGAACGGAAAACTTATTACTCCGCCTAATGAAATCGGAGCGCTTAATGGAATAACGCAAGGCGCTGTGATTAGTTTAGCGAAAAAAAGAAATATTTTATTTTCTTATTTGATGATGAAGCCTGAAGATATCTACACTGCCGATGAATGTTTTCTTACCGGAACAGCCGCGGAAGTTATACCGGTAGTCGCGGTTGACGGCAAAGTTATAGGGACAGGGAAACCCGGAGATGTTACTAAATCTCTTATACAGGATTTTAGGGCGCTTGTAAAACTAGAAGGTGTGAAATATTAATTTTGCTCTGAAAATTTAGTTTTTGTAATTTAGGAGGTTGTATATGAAATGTGAAAGTTGTCACGGCCGTGAAGCGACAGTGCATCTGACCGAAGTTATAAATGATCATGTGACAAAACTTCATCTTTGTGAAGAATGCGCGAAATCTAAAAGCGAAGAAATGCAGGCGCATTTTGGATTAACGGATCTTATTACAGGACTCATGGAAACAGGGCCGTCTTTAGCTCCGGAAGATATGCGTAAAAGCAAAACAAAAAAATGTGGTTTTTGCGGAATGACTTATTATGATTTTCAAAAAACAGGGAAACTCGGTTGCGGAGAATGTTATGAATCATTTGGAAAAGATTTAATCAGTTTACTTAAGAGAATTCACGGCTCTGATAAACATATCGGAAAGGCGCCGTTCGTGAGCGAAAAAAGGACAGAGGAACATAAAAATGTTCAGAGGCTTAAAGAAGAATTGGAAGAACTCATATTTAAAGAAGAATTTGAAAAAGCGGTTATTTTGCGTGACAGAATAAAAGAAATGGAAGAAGGGCTTAACAGTAAAAAAGAGGTAAAACAATGAGAACAGATGATTTTTTACAGAAGAAATGCGAATGGACTCGCGGCGAAGGCCCTGATTCAAGTATTGTTATGTCTACGCGCGTACGTTTAGCTAGAAATTTAAGCGGACACTTCTTTTGGAATTGGGCTGATGGAAAACAACAGAATGACACTATGGAAAAAGTTTTAACAGCCTTAAAAAAAACGCGCGTGTTAAAAAATTCTGATTTTATAAAGATGAAAGACACATCTCTATTGGATCGTGAATTTTTTATTGAACGCCATCTTATGAGTAAGAATCATTTGGTTAATGTTGAGAATAAATCTCTTGTAGTTAATAACGAAGAGATAATATCTCTTATGGTGAATGAGGAAGATCATTTGCGTTTACAAATAATTCGTTCTGGTAAAAATATTATTGATGCTTGGAAAATCGCGGAAACATTGGACACGGAAATTAGTTCATATTTGAATTTTGCTTTTTCAAATAAACTCGGGTATCTTACTGCGTGTCCGACAAATACAGGGACGGGCTTACGCGCGTCAGTTATGATGCATCTTCCGGCGCTTCAAATGACAGATCAAATGGAAAATGTTTATGACGCGATATCAAAGCTAGGGCTTACTATACGTGGGTTTTATGGAGAAGGCAGTGACGCTAGCGGAAATTTTTTTCAGATTTCAAATCAAGTTTCTTTAGGGCATTCTGAAGTGGATATTCTTGATAATCTTGAGAGAGTGGTCAATAAAATTATAGTTCGCGAACAGGATACAAGGATGTATTTATTAAATCAAAAAAAACAGGAAACAGTTGACGGTGTGTTCCGTTCTTACGGCACATTAAAAAGCGCGCGGATAATGACATCAATGGAGACTATAAAACTTTTATCAATTGTACGTATGGGCGTGGCATTGGGGATTGTGAAGGATATAAGTATAAATGTGCTTAATGAAATTCTTCTTTTGAGCCAGCCGGCTCATTTGCAAAAACTTAATAAGCGCGAACTTTCTTCGCAAGAACGAGATATAAAAAGAGCTGATTTAACTCGTAAAATGCTTGGCGGAGTAGAGTAAGAATTATTGGCTGGATGCGTAAAAAAAAATAGAAATATATTTTTTAGAAAAGAGGGGGCGATTTACAATGGCTGCATTTAATAAATTTACAGAAAGAGCTAGAAAGGTTATTTTACTCGCTAAAAGTGAAGCGAAAAGATTAAATCATAATTACATAGGTACAGAGCATATTCTTTTAGGGCTTGTGGAAGAAGGAGAAGGTGTTGCCGCGGCAGTGCTTAGTAGTTTAGGGGTTGACGCGGAAACTGTTCGTGGAGAGGTTGAAACACTTGTACAATCCGGAGTTAATCCTATTATGACAGAAGAAATTCCGTTTACTCCAAAAGCAAAAAAAGTTATTGAACTTTCCATGGATGAAGCGCGTAATTTGGGACATAATTATATCGGAACCGAACATTTACTTTTAGGACTTATTCGAGAAGGCGAGGGGATTGCCGCGCAAGTTCTGGTTAATGTGGGGCTTGATTTAAAAAGTGTGCGGGACGAAATATTAAATCTTTTGGGCGCGTCTGTTGCGGGGTTTTCACAGACAGCTGATGCCACGAAACGTAAAAAGAAAACAAAAACACCAGCGCTTGATTCTTTTGGAAGAGATTTAACAGAAATGGCGAAGCAGGATTCTTTAGACCCTGTTATAGGTCGTGAAAAAGAAATACAAAGGGTTATACAGATATTGGGCCGAAGAAAAAAGAATAATCCTATTTTGATTGGAGAAGCTGGCGTCGGTAAAACCGCTATAGTCGAGGGATTAAGCCAAAAAATCGTGACAGGAGATGTTCCTGAAATGCTTAAAGATAAGAGAGTTATTATTCTTGATTTAGCAATGATGATAGCCGGAACAAAATATAGAGGACAATTTGAAGAACGTTTGAAAGCTGTAATGAAGGAAATAAAAGAGTCTCCGGAAGTTATCGTTTTTATTGATGAAATACATACGCTTGTCGGCGCGGGCGGAGCAGAAGGCGCTATAGACGCGTCTAATATTTTAAAGCCGTCTCTTCAGCGCGGTGAAATACAGTGTGTAGGCGCGACAACATTAGATGAATACCGTAAAAATATTGAAAAAGATCCGGCGCTTGAGCGACGGTTTCAGCCTATTATTGTGGATCCTCCTAGTGTTGATGACACAATATTAATTTTGAAAGGCTTGCGGGATAAATATGAGGCGCATCATAAAGTAAAATTTACAGATAAAGCTCTTGAGTCTGCGGCAAAATTTTCTGATAGGTATATCAGCGCGCGTTTTTTGCCGGATAAAGCGATTGATCTTATTGATGAAGCAGGGTCGCGGGCTAGGCTTTCAACTATGGTGGTTCCGCTTGATATGAAAGAAGAAGAAAAGAAAATAGAAGAATATCGCAGAGAAAAAGAAGATGCTGTAAAAAATCAGGATTTTGAAAAAGCGGCGCATTTTAGAGACACAGAAAGAAAAGCGCGCGAAGTGCTTCAGGTAAAACAACAAGATTGGAAAAACAAACAAGTGAAAAGTGATGTCAGGGTTGACGAGGATGATATTGCTACGATAGTTTCTGAGTGGACGGGGATTCCTTTAATAAAAGTAGAAGAAAAAGAATCCGAAAAATATTTACAAATGGAAAAGAAACTTAAGGAACATATTGTGGGTCAGGAAGAAGCTATCAGCATAATCGCCCATGCTTTAAGGCGTTCAAGAGCCGGAGTTAAGGATCCAAACCGGCCGATAGGTACATTTGTTTTTCTTGGGCCTACAGGCGTAGGAAAAACACTATTGGGTAAAAAATTAGCTGAAGTAATGTTTGGAGATGAAGAAGCGATTATACAAGTTGACATGTCGGAATATATGGAAAAATTTAATGTCTCTAAACTTGTCGGGGCGCCTCCGGGATATGTGGGATATGAAGAGGGTGGACAACTTACTGAAAAGGTCAGGCGTAAACCTTATTCAGTGGTGCTTTTAGATGAATTAGAAAAAGCGCATCCGGATGTTTTTAATATTCTTCTTCAGGTTTTGGATGAAGGAAGGCTCACTGATTCATACGGGAGAAAAGTGAGTTTCAAAAATACAATTTTGATAATGACTTCAAATATCGGCGCGGATCTTCTTCGTAAAACAGGCTCAATAGGATTTAAAACAAAAGAAGAACAGGAAACATATCAAGATATGAAATCTCATCTTCTCGGTGAAGTCAAAAAGGCCTTTAAACCTGAGTTTATCAATAGAATAGATGATATAATTGTTTTTCGCAGTTTAAATAAAGAAGAACTTCAGCATATAGTTGAAATTGAAATCAGAGAAGTCGCGCAAAGGCTTAAAGAACAAAATATAGAAATAAATTTAGACGCGAGCGCTAAAACATTTCTTATAGATAAAGGGTTTGACAAAGTATTTGGCGCGCGGCCGTTGAAACGTGCGATTCAGTGGCACTTAGAGAATCCTTTGGCCGAAGAAATTTTATCCGGCAGATATAAAGACGGAGCTAAAATAAATATAAGCCATTTTCCTGATAAACAGGAACTTACGTTTGAAAAAGTGTAATAAAACCTAAAAAAATGTATTCGTCTTTTGCGAATGTATTTTTCGATTTTAAACGGAACATATGAAATTTAAAAACGTGCCTAAAAGTTTTTTTTGGAATATCTATAATAAAATTGTAAAATTTTTTAGGTATCTTGGTGGTATATTTTTACTTTCATGTCAGACTATTTTTTGGATGCTAATTCCTCCGTATCGTAAAAAAAGTATTCTTGAACAGATGAACCAAATCGGCGTGGCGTCTTTCCCTATAGTTTTTTTAATAAGCCTTTTTACAGGAATAGTCCTCGCGCTTCAAAGCGCGTATCAGATGCAGAAAGTTGGCGCTGAGATGTATATAGCGTCGCTTGTCGCGTTATCTCTTACCCGTGAGTTAGGACCTGTACTTACCGCGTTAATCGTTGCGGGGAGAAGCGGAGCCGCTATAACCGCGGAAGTCGGAACCATGAAAGTGACCGAGCAGATAGACGCTTTGGAAACTCTTTCGGTGAATCCTGTAGAATATCTTATTGTTCCTCGGTTTGTCGCGCTTTTAGTTGTGGTGCCGTTATTAACTATTTACGCGGATTTTTTTGGGATTGTGGGCGGATATTTAATAGGAGTCGGCAAATTAGGCATAACCCATAATATGTATGTCAATATGACATTTGACCCTATGACAATGAAAGATATTGTGACAGGATTAATAAAAAGTTTTTCATTCGCGTTTATTATATGCATGGTGTCATGTTTTGAAGGCATGCGGTCAGAGGAAGGCGCTGAAGGCGTAGGAAGAGCGACTACCGCGAGCGTTGTGAGGAGTTTCATTTTAATAATAATGGCAGATTGTTTCTTTACAGCGTTATTTTATTTTATGAACAACTAATGGCGCAATTATGATTGAACTAAAAAATATTTATAAATCTTTTAACGGCACAAAAGTCCTTGATGACGCGAATCTAAAGATACAGAAAGGCGAATCGCTTGTTATTATCGGTAGGAGCGGTTCAGGGAAAAGTGTTTTATTGAAACATTTGATAGGTCTTATCGCGCCGGATTCTGGTAGAGTAATAATCGACGGGATTGATTTAACAAAAGCCCGTAGCAAGGATGTAAGAAAAACGAGAAAAAAATTTGGTATGCTTTTTCAAGGCGCGGCGCTTTTTGACTCTTTAACAGTTTTTGAAAATGTAGGTTTTCAGCTTATGGAGTATACGCATAAAACTTACGAAGAAATAAAGGTTCGTGTTGAAGAGTGCCTAAAAATGGTAGGATTAAAAGGGATTGAAGAGATGAAGCCGTCTGAACTTTCCGGCGGAATGAAAAAAAGAGTAGGCCTTGCGCGGGCTATATCTATGTCTCCCGAGATACTTTTATTTGATGAACCCACAACAGGGCTTGACCCAATAATGGGAGATATTATCAACGATCTTATAAGAAGCCTTCATACTCAGCTTAAACTTACCTCAGTGACAGTCACTCATGATATGAAAAGTGCTTTTAAAATAGCGGATAGAATTTGTATGGTATATGAAAAAAAGATTAAAGAAATAGGTACGCCTGAGGATATATTAAATTCCACTGACCCTGTTATTCAGCAGTTTGTCAGTGGAAATTCAAAAGGTCCGCTTACTGAAAATGAATAAATCTAATAATTCACAAAAAAATAGGAGAACGTAATATTATGTTTAGAGATGAGAAGTTGGAGCTTAAAGTAGGCATTTTTATCGGCGTAGGAATAGCCCTTATGTTTTTGATTGTTTTCGCGGTCAAGGATGTTCCTGTGTGGGGAAAAACATTTATTCTTAATGTTATGTTTGATTATGTGAACGGGATAAAAGAAAATTCTCCTGTCCGGCTCGCGGGCGTGAACGTTGGAGAAGTAAAAGGGATTGAACTTTTTTATGACGAAGGAAAAAAGAAAAATCGGGTGAAAATAAATATTTTAGTGAGGGATAATTTAAAGATAGAGAAAGACTCGGTCGCGCGCGTAAATACTCTAGGATTATTAGGGGAGCAATATCTTGAGATTTCTCCGGGATTTCTTAAAGATTATTTTGCGACCGGAGACACGATGGAAGGCGTTAATCCTATTCATGCCGGAGAAGAAATGGAAAAGATGCGTGAAGCTATAGCGTCTTTTTCCTCGATTGCCCGCAATATAGAAAAGGGTGAAGGGACAATAGGGAAGTTGATTAAAGATGATACTCTTTATAAAAATTTGGAAAATGTATTCGGCGGGCTGTCAAGGGGCGAGGGAACACTGGGGAAACTTTTGAAAGATGATAATCTTTACAAGGATTTACACGGAGTTTTTAGCGGGATGAATAGCGGGGAAGGGACATTGGGGCGTTTTCTTAAGGATGACAGTGTTTATAGGCATATGGATGAATTTATTTTAGATTTAAAATCTAACCCTTGGAAATTATTGCAAAAACCGCGGTCTTCTCCAAAAGAAAGGGAATCAAAGACGGATAAAGGGAATATTGTAATGTCGAAATAATTTAAAAACACGTGAGTCGTTAGCAAATGACGGGCGGGATATCACCGGTAAATAGAAAGGATAATATAGATGAACATAATTTTAGCAGTAAGGGTATTTATTTTATTGTTATCAATACTTTGCGGATATTATATGGGAAGTTTATTTCCAGAAGGCTGGCACGGAGAATGGATAGGTGTATTAGCGGGGATATTATTCGCGCTGTCTATTTTTGTTTTTGAGCTTAAGCTCATGAGAGTTTCTCTTAGGACAATTCTTGCTGGGATTTTGGGTATGGCATTTGGATTTTTTACCGCGGGTATTTTTATTTTTTTATTGCGGATGGTTCCTATCGATCCCGTGTTTTATACAATATTTCAAATGATATGCGTTATTGCTTTTTGCTATTTAGGAATGGTTATAGGAGTCAGATGTAAAGATGATTTCGCGTTTATTATTCCATACGTAAAATTCGCGCGTAAAGACAAAGAGCCTGAAATTTTTATCGTTGATACAACCGTTATTGTGGACGGCAGGATTTTAGGGATATGCGAAATCGGATTTTTGAAAGGTAAATTTGTAATACCAAGGTTTGTTATAGAAGAATTGCAGGACGCTCAAGATAGTTCCGATGAAATAAAACGTTCAAAAGGAAAACGCGGGCTTGAAATTTTAAATTTGTTTAAAGCCATGCCGGACGCGCATGTAATTATTTATGATGATAATTTTTCGCATATACGCGAAATTGACGCGAAGCTTTTAAAGTTGGCGAAGGTTCTCCAAGCGGCTATTATCACAAATGATTTTAATGTGAATAAAACCGCTAAAATAGAATGTATAAGAGTTCTTAATATAAATGATTTAGCAGGGGCATTAAGGCCTCTTATTTTTGCCGGAGACGAAATAGCGGTACAAATAAAAAAAGAAGGCAAAGAAAAAAATCAGGGTGTCGCGTTTATGGATGACGGCACAATGGTAGTTGTGGATAACGCGAGAAAATATATAGGTAGAAAAATACCTGCTATCGTTACAAGTATTATTCAGACGCAGACAGGCAGAATGATTTTCGCGGGGATAAAAGAAAGGCATGAAAACGGGCAGGGGAATGGGCATGGTAACGGGCATGGTAATACAAACCATGCTAAAGAAAAAGATGCCGCGGAAAATAATAATCCCGCGGAATCAGATGGAGAATAAAAATATCAAACATGCAAATAACACGCGTCGGAATAGGATACGATATACACAGATTAGTCAGCGGCAAACTGCTTTTTTTAGGCGGCGTGAGTATTGATTTTCAAAAAGGATTAGAAGGCCATTCAGACGCGGATGTTTTGATACACGCTATATGTGACGCTATTTTGGGAGCTATAGGAGAGGAAGACTTAGGCTCTTTTTTTCCTGATACTGATTTAAACAATAAAAATCGTCCCAGTTGTGAATTCCTTTCGAGTGTAATGAATATAGCGAGAAAGAAAGGATATTCTATCGTAAATTTAGATTGTGTGGTTATAGCCGAAGAGCCGAAAATAAAATCGCATAAAAAAGAGATAATAAAATCTTTGGCTGATATTATGGGAATCGGAATAGATAAAATTAATGTTAAAGGAAAGACAAAAGAAAAATTAGGCGAAGTCGGCGCGGGGGACGCGATAGAAACATACGTAGTGGCCATGGTTTCCGCTATGCAATAATTTCGGAGAATTTATAATGCATTTTATTTTCATGTTAATTTTTATATTATTTTTATCCTCCATATTTTTTTATTTTTTTATGCGTATTTTTTTTGGAGGAGAAATTAAGGCTACTTTTGAAAGAGACCCTGCGGCACGGACTTATTTTGAAATAATTTTTACGTACTCAGGGCTACACGCGTTAGTAATTTATCGTGTCGCGAATTATCTGAATAAAATGAATATTTTATTTTTACCTAGATTTTTATCGCAAATGGGAAGATTTTTAACAGGGATAGAAATACATCCGGGAGCGAGTATTGGCAAAGGTTTTTTTGTTGATCACGGGATGGGAGTTGTTATAGGCGAGACCTCTATCATAGGAGAAAATGTGACTCTTTTTCAAGGAGTGACATTAGGCGGAACAGGAAAAGAAAAAGGAAAACGCCATCCTACTATTGGAAATAATGTTGTTATAGGCGCGGGCGCGAAAGTTCTGGGTAATATTACTATCGGAAATAATGTTAATATAGGAGCTAACGCGGTTGTATTAAAAGATGTGCCGGATAACTGTACTGTAGTAGGCGTTCCGGGAAGAATAGCTAAAAAAGAAGGCAAAAAAATTCCTCAGGGAGTAAACCTAGATCACGCGTCAATGCCTGACCCGCTACAGCAGTCTTTAGAAAAATTACAGGATGAAATTGAGTATATAGAAAAAGAAATGAGAGTTGAGCGAGAAAAAAAAGAATGTTTAAAAAAAGAAAAAAATTCTAATCAAGAACATAAGGATAAACATAAATAAACAAGGCTATTTTTTCTTATGATAAAAATTTATAACACCTTAACCAGAAAAAAAGAAGACTTTAAACCTATATCTGAAAAAAAAATAAAGATGTATGTTTGCGGCCCGACTGTGTATGATTTGCCGCATATAGGACATGCCCGTAGCGCCTATGTGTTTGATGTTATAAGGCGGTATTTAGAACATAAATCCTTTAATGTTATTTTGGCCAGAAATGTTACGGATGTTGATGACAAAATTATAGCGAGGGCCTTAAAAGAAATAGGAAAAAATAATGAACATATAAACGAGGAAGAAATAAAAGAAGCGTCCGGCGTTATTTCAATAAAATATCTTAAGGCGTATCATGAAGATATGGCTAAATTAGGAATAAAACCTCCTACTTTTGAACCCAAAGCCACTGAAAATATAGATGAAATGATACGTTTTATTGAAATTTTAATAGCTAAGGGTTTTGCTTATTCTTCGCATGGTAATGTGTATTTCAGTGTGGATCAATTTCCTTCTTACGGAAGATTATCAAATCAGAAAAAAGAAGAAATGCTTACAGGCGCGCGGATTGAAGTTGATCCTTTAAAAAAATATAGTTTAGATTTTGCTTTATGGAAGGCATCCAAAGATAATGAACCAGCGTGGCTTAGCCCATGGGGAATGGGCCGGCCCGGCTGGCATATAGAGTGTTCAGTTATGAGCATTAAAATTTTAGGAAATAATTTTGATATACATGGCGGTGGTCTAGATTTAATTTTTCCGCATCATGAAAATGAAATAGCTCAGGCAGAGGCAGTGACAGGCGAGGTATTCGCGAATTATTGGATGCATCATGGGCTTCTTACGGTTAATGGTGAAAAAATGTCAAAATCTTTGGGGAACTATATAACATTATCGGATTTTCTTAGTGAACATAATGATGCTGATTTATTAAAACTTTTATTTTTGTCAAGCCACTATCGAAGCAGTGTCGATTATACTGCCGGTAAAATAGATGAAAAAAGAAAAGAAAAAGAACGTTTTATAATATTTTTTGATAAGGTGAATCGATTGTCAACGAAGGCTTTGGGTGCTAATAACGAAAATTCAGCCGCGCTGAAAGAAGTGCAAAGCAAATTGGATTCTTTGCTTGAAAATTTTTATAGCGCGATGGATGATGATTTTAATACGCCTCTCGCTTTATCCGTTCTTTTTTCAGCGTTACATTTAGGGAATGATTGTTTTGAAAAAATATCAGGGGACAATGAAAAATTTTTAGCAGTAAAAACGGTAAAATTTTTTATAGAAGAATTGTCAGGCCTTTTCGGCATTAAGTTTCAATCTTCTGACAGCGTAATCAGCGGAGTTAACGCGGAAGAAATTAATAATTTGATCGAAGAAAGAACGCGCGCGCGCTCGGAAAAAAATTATAAACTTGCTGATGATATAAGGAAAAAATTAGTTGATAAGAGAATAGTAATAGAAGACACCCCCGGAGGGACAATATGGCGCAAAATTTAGAAAAAGGGTTTCTTATAACATTCGAAGGGCCTGAAGGTTCCGGTAAAAGTACCCAGTCAAGGCGGTTATTTCATGACCTTTTGCGTGACGGGTTTGAAACAGTTATAACGTCTGAACCCGGAGGGACAGCGCTTGGAAAATATATACGCGATATACTTCTTTATAAAAAAGATTTACATCTTTCTCCGTACGCGGAACTTTTTTTATTTGAAGCGGATAGAAGCCAGCATATAGAAGAACTTATAAAACCCGCTCTAGCTGATAAGAAAATAGTTATTTGCGATAGATTCAGTACCGCGACTTTAGCGTATCAAGGATATGGTCTGGATATGGATTTACAGAATATAATAAAAGTTGATTCTATGGCGCGCGCTGGAGTTGAGCCGGATTTAATTATTTTACTTGATGTTGACCCTGATATCGGATTACATCGGGCCACAATAGAACATTCAGCGGATAATATGGAACTAAGAGCGAAAAAATTTCATCATAGAGTAAGAGAAGGATATTTAAAAATAGCGGGAGAAAATCCTGACAAAATACATGTATTTGAAAGCGCGGGAGATATAAGCGCTATTTATAATTTAATTAAAAAAGATGTCTATAGATTTATTGAAAAATATAAAAGGGCAAAATAGCGCTCGGAAATTTTTAGAAAATAGCGTTAAAACAGGCCGTATAGCGAATAGTTACCTTTTTACCGGGCCTAGCGGTGTCGGGAAATTGTTTTCAGCAAAACGTTTTTTAATGGCGATTTTGTGTAAAGAAGATATGGATATCGCGGGCACTTGCGCGGTATGCTCGCGCGTGGAAAAAAAAATACATCCTGATATTTTATGGGTTACTCCTGAAAAAAATAAAAATATAAAGATTGATGAAATCCGCGCGCTTAAAGACAGGTTAAGCCTTAAACCTTTTGAATCTGTAATTAATGCCGCTATTATAGAAGATGCGCATATGCTTAGAAGAGAGTCCAGTAACGCGCTTCTTAAAATTTTGGAAGAGCCGCCAGAGGGAACTATTTTTATTTTGATAACAAATAAAAAAGAAACACTCTTGCCGACGATTATTTCAAGATGTATTGAAGTTAAGTTTCATCCATTACCCATTGACGATGCGAAAAATATAATTATTCATGAAGCAGGCGTATTTGTCGCTTCGGAGATGGCTGAATTTTTGGCTCATTTCGCGGAAGGTTCGCCCGGCCGGGCGATTGAAATTCTTAAGAGCGAGGTTTTGTCAAGGCGCGGAGAAATATTGGGTATGGTAGAACAAATGGCGCCGGATGAAAAATATTTTTATGCCGGATGGAAACATGAATCAAAGGATGATATTATCGAAGATGTGGAAATTTTTATAATGTATTTAAGGGATATTGCTATTGCTAAAGAAGGAATGATAAAATACGTTGTTGATAAAAGTATAGTGGATAGTTTATGGTATAAGATGTTTGAACGGTATTCAATAGATAAAATTTATATGATTATAGAAAGGCTTGTGGCTTTAAAAAAAGCAGTTGAAGGAAACATAAATCCTAAGTTAGCGGCACAGATATTACCGCGAGAATTGAGCGGATGTTAGTCTATAGATGTGTTTTTGCAGTTAAACATATTGGAGTGATAATGAAAGAACGTATATTGGTAAAACTCAGGGAACAGGGCGAAGAAGAATATTTTTTAACAAGCGGTATATCTTTTGATGTGGGCGAAAAGGTTATTGTAGAGGCGGATAAAGGCCTTGAATGGGGAGAAGTTATAGCTCCGGTTGAAGAAATAGGAGATATAATGTTAGGTAAACCCCTTAGAAAAATAATCAGAAAAGTGAATCCGTGGGATACTGAACAAATAACAAAAAATATTAAGAAAAAAGAAGAGCTTTTAAGCGCATGCAGAAAAAGAATTTTTGATCATAAATTACCCATGAAATTAATTTCCGCTGAATATTCTTTTGATAGGACAAAGATAGTTTTTTATTTCACATCGGAAACACGGGTAGATTTTAGGGAATTAGTTAAAGACCTAGCCAATTTTTTCCGCGTGCGGATAGAATTAAAACAGATTGGCGTCAGGGACGAAGCGCGTCTTACTGGAGGATGCGGGTCATGCGGAAGAGGGCTTTGTTGCGGTAGTTTTTTAAAGGACTTTATGCCTGTCACTATAAAAATGGCAAAGACGCAGAATATTGTATTAAATCCGACTAAGATATCAGGGCTATGCGGAAGGCTTATGTGTTGTCTTGGATATGAATATGAATATTATAAAAGTTCTCTTAAGACTATGCCAAAAATAGGAAAAGAAATAAAAGTAGAACAGACAAAGGGAAAAGTTATCAGTATCAATGTTTTGCAAAGAACCGCGACAGTTGATTTAGGCGACGGCAATTTAAAAGTTATAAAGGTAGATGAAGAAAAAGAAGTTACATAAGATTTTATACCAGAAATTGTCTTTTACTAAATTTTTTATTTGGTGTGATATCTTAACTTAGAAAAAATAATTTAGCTTATTACATTTCCACTATAGTAATATTTTTATTCTGATACGCGGATTCTTCCCACTTAACGCGGGTTTCCCATGGAATAATACTGGAAGGTTTTATTTCAAATAAAATAAGATATCCTTTTGTCATGCCGAGCGTGTCAAGGTAGCGTGAGATCTGGTCTAAGCCCTCTTCTTTTGTATCATCATATCTTTTTAATTTTAATTCTAAAACAAATGTTTCTCCGTTAAATTCAACGGCCAAATCGGTTCTTCCTCTCCCAACAGCCATTTCACGGTCTATTCTACCACCTCCATTGATTACTCTTTGCAAAAATGCCATTAAAAGAAGCCCGTGTCCCGCTTCTTTATAATCAAATCTTTCTAACCAATGTTCACTATTACGGCGATAAAATTTTTGAAACGCTTTTAATAGTTTATCCATATCAAGCTTAGCGTCAGGTTTTATGTAACAAGAAGTCATGCCTTCTTCTCTAATGTTTTCTTGCATAGAAAAGTTTAAAACTCTAGGAATTATTTCTCGGTATATTTCATTTGAAAAAATTATGTCATATTTTTCTTTGCGGATAATTCCTAAATCTATAACATACCTAAGATCATCATTGAAGTTGTCATACACAAGAGAATCGCCGTTTATAATAGCACTGACAATGTTTTTAACTCTGGGTTCTTTCAGTTTATCTAATAAACTATCTAAATGCGTGTCTCTGCGCGCGATTAGATTTTCTTTCGCCTCTTCCGCGTGAGCGAGTGTTATTTTTTTTGTGTAATCACTTTTTAATATTTTCTCCACTATTTCATTCGCTACCGCGTTTACCAGCCACGGCTGGCCTCCGGTTAATTCATAGATTCTATCTATTACTTTTTTTGAAAATATCTGCCCTGTATCTTTTGTGTGCTGACTGTATAATTCAGCTATTTCTTCTTTTGTCCATGTTCCTAAAAGAATTGATTCCGCTTTTATATTAAAGGGCGAACCGGAGCCTAGAGACACTTCACTCGGACGGACTTTTGTTTTATATTCCCGAACATCTCTTAATCCCACTAAAGCTATGGTTGATGGAAAATGTTTTGGCCTTCCTTGAAAACCATTACGTAGTTGTCTTAGCACTGATACTAATACGTCATCATATAACGAATCTATTTCGTCTAATAATAAAACTATTGGTTTTTTTTGAGAACCCGCCCAATTATTTAAATAAGTCTGTAAAGAACACTTTTCATCTGCTAGCGGCTTTTTCGGCCATAACTCCTTAGAAATAAATAACTCGCATGATTCATAAAGAGAATTTATTATTTTTAAATTCGCGGTTTCTTCAGTTATAGACCGATACCCCGCGGACTCTACCGAAAACACTACTGAAATATAATTTCCTTCTTTATTTAATCTATGCGCTAATTCATGTAAAAGCGTAGTCTTTCCTGTCTGCCTTGGCGCGTGGATTGTGAAGTACTGCGTCTTCTCTATTAAATCGAATATGATTTTTTGGTTGCGCAAAGGGTCAACCATATAATGTCTTTCAGGCATACAAAAACCAGTTGTATTAAAATATCGTTTACTTTTCATTTTAAAATTTCCTCCAATTTTATTTTTATTTATAAATCAAACAACAAGTTGTCTCACATTTCCACGATAGTAATATTTTTATTCTGATGAGAAATATCTTCCCATTTAACGCGGGTTTCCCATGGAATAATACTGGAAGGTTTTATTTCAAATAAAATAAGATATCCTTTAGTCATGCCGAGGGTGTCTAGATAGCGGGAGATTTGATCTAAGCCTTTTTGTCTCGCGGACGGCATTCTTTTTAACTTTAATTCTAAAACAAATTTATCTCCGTTAAATTCTATAAGTAAATCAGTTCGTCCTGTTCCAACTGCCATTTCGCGATTTATCCTGCCGCCGCCGTTTATTACTCTCTGCAAAAACGCCATTAAAAGTAAATGCGGGCCTGCTTCTTTATAATCAAATCTTTCAAGCCAAACTTCAGAATTTTCACTGTAAAATTCTTGAAAAGCTTTTAATAATTTATCCATATCAAGTTTACCGTTGGATTTTATATACCATTTAGTTTCGCCTTCTTCTTCAATACTATCCTGCAAATTTCTATTTAAAACTCTCGGAATTATTTCTCGGTATATTTCATTAGCTATTCTTATAGGTTTTGTTTCGCTTATAATCCCTAAATCTCGGCAATATAGAAGCGAATCGTCATAGTTGTCAAACAAAACTCCGTCTCCATTTATAATAGCGCTTACTATATTTTTTACCCGCTCCTCTTTCAGTTTATCTATTAAACTATCTAAATGCGTGTCGCGTCTTTGTATTATATTTTCTTTCGCGGATTCAACATGATCTAGAGTTATTTTTTTTGTAAAATCTTCGTTTAATATTTTTACTACTATTTCTCTCGCTATAGCGTTTACCAGCCACGGCTGGCCTCCGGTTAATTCATAAATTCTATCTACTACTTCTTTTAAAAATATCTGCCCTGTATCTTTTGTGTGCTGACTGTATAATTCAGTTATTTCTTCTTTTGTGAATGTTCCCAAAAGAATTGATTCAGCTTTGATATTAAAGGGCGAGCCTGAGCCTAGAGACACTTCACTCGGACGAACTTTTGTTTTGTATTCCCGAACATCTCTTAATCCCACAAGCGCCACGGTTGAAGGAAATCGTTTTGGTCTTATTTGAAATCCATTTCGTAACTGCCTAAGAACTGACACTAAAACATCGTCATATAATGAATCTATTTCATCCAATAATAAAACTATTGGTTTAGTTTGAGAAATAGCCCAATCTATTAAGTAATTTTCTAATGTTAAATCTTTAGTATATTTTTCAGGCGGGATTGGACAATTTTTTTTATTGAGATATTGGCCGCTTGAACTGTAAAGAGAATTAATAATTTTTTTATTCGCGATTTCTTCAGTTATAGATCTATACCCCGCGGACTCTACGGAAAACACTACTGAAATATAATTTCCTTCTTTATTTAATCTATGCGCCAATTCATGTAAAAGTGTTGTTTTCCCAGTCTGCCTCGGCGCGTGGATTGTGAAGTATTGCGTCTTCTCTATTAAATCGAATATGATTTTTTGGTTGCGCAAAGGGTCAATCATATAATGTCTTTCAGGCATACAAAAACCAGTTGTATTAAAATATCGTTTACTTTTCATTTTTTAAAATCCTCCATATTCATTCCATGTTTATTTATAAATCAAACGATAAGCTATCTCACATTTCCACAACAGTAATTTTTTTATTCTGATGAGAAACATTTTCCCATTTAACGCGGGTTTCCCATGGAATAATACTGGAAGGTTTTATTTCAAATAAAATAAGATATCCTTTTGTCATGCCGAGTGTGTCTAGGTAGCGTGAAATTTGGTCGAGGCCATCTTCTTTACTATCGCTGTCTCTTTTTAATTTTAGTTCCAAAACAAAGGTATCGCCGGCGAATTCAATGGTTAAATCTGTTCGTCCTCGGCCAACTGCCATTTCACGATCAATTCTGCCGCCTCCATTGATTACTCTCTGCAAAAAGGCCATTAAAAGAAGCCCGTGTCCAGCTTCTTTATAATCAAATCTTTCTAGCCAATGTTCACTATTACGGCGATAAAATTTTTGAAACGCTTTTAATAGTTTATCCATATCAAGCTTAGCGTCAGGTTTTATGTAACAAGAAGTCATGCCTTCTTCTCTAATGTTTTCTTGCATAGAAAAGTTTAAAACTCT
>JYNY01000402.1 GCA_000954095.1 Candidatus Omnitrophus magneticus
ATCATACGCCATAGAGCCCAAAAGCAAAGGTGATGAAGAAAAGGTCAGCACAGGTCTGCACCGGATACTCGAAGAAGACCCCATGATTAGCTTTCACAGGGATGAAGAAACGGCTGAGATGATACTCTCCGGCATGGGTCAGGTACATATAGAAGTGGCCCTGAGCAAGCTCAAAAGAAAGTTCGGCGTAGACGTGGACATGAAAACACCTAAAATACCCTACAGAGAGACCATCAGAAAGCCATCAAAGGCCCAGGGCAAATATAAAAAGAAATCCGGCGGCAAGGGCAAGTACGGCGACTGCTGGATAACAATAGAGCCTCAAGAACGGGGAAAGGGATTCGAGTTCGTTGATAAAATAGTGGGCGGCTCCGTGCCACGACAATACATACCCGCCGTCGAGAAGGGCATCGCGGATAAGATGAAAGAAGGCATAATCGCCGGTTATCCCATGGTTGATGTGAAGGCCACCATATTCGACGGGTCGTATCACGCGGTGGATTCCTCGGAAATGGCATTTAAGATAGCCGGTTCTATGGCTATAAAGAAAGCGGTCGCCACGGCCAGTCCGGTGCTGCTGGAACCTGTGATGAAGGTTGAGATCGTCATACCGGAGGAATTTCTTGGAGCGGTAATCGGCGACATTAACTCCAGGAGAGGCAAGGTTCAGGGCATGGACTCTCAGGGCGTTTCCAACCAAAAGATCGAGGCCATAGTCCCCATGGCCGAGATGCTTACCTACGCCAATCAACTGCAAAGCATCACCTCTGGCAGAGGCATGTACAGCATGGAATTTTTCCAATACGAGGAAGTACCAGCACATATAGCCCAAAAGATCATAGACGAAAGAGCCAAAGACGCGAAAGAAGAATAAAGATAAAGGGCAGGTCATTCATAAAGAACGGCCTGCCCGTTGCGAGGTTTATATAGAAGGGGACTAGTCCCTTAGAAATTAGCCAGTGAACCAGGGATGTTCATCCAGGTTTTTAGATCAGTTGACTGCCACATATTACCGGCTGCATCAAGACCTATCAAATCGCCTGTGCCATTTCCGTCAAGATCAGCGGACTTAAGTAAACTCATCATACCTGGAACACGTTCCCATGTAATCAAGTCCTTCGTAGTCCATATTTCGCCCTTGCTGTTAATACCTGCCAGTTCACTCTTGTTGTCGCCATTAAGGTCAATGCTAATAAGTTGTGACAGGTTCCCTACTGTGCCTTTCCATATCTTGAAATCAGTGGTGTACCAGATATTGCCATACACGTCCAATCCCGCCAGGTCAGCCACTCCGTTTCCATCAAAGTCACCAGTGACTATGGTGTTAAGTAATCCTGGAAGTTTAGACCATCCTGAACCTACACTTGGCATCAAGTAGATATCACCACTGTTTGTTATTCCGGCGATTCCGAAGAGCCCGCTCCCTGAGAAATCACCAAGAGCAAAGTCCTTCAGTGAAGCCGAGAGGCTGTTCCAGGTAGACTTATCTACGGTATAGTACATATTGCCCTTACTATCCATACCAATTATGTCATCCAGGGTGTCATTGTTGACGTCCGAAACTAATATCTTGGAAAGCTTCCCCCCTATATTGGTCCA
>JYNY01000403.1 GCA_000954095.1 Candidatus Omnitrophus magneticus
ATTATTTTGTTTTGTTCTTGCTTCTTGCGGAGAAAGAAATTTAAATAATAAACAAATATATTCCCGCACTAAATTATTAATGGGTAGTTTCTGCGATATTATTATTGATGATAAAGATTTTTTTTCTAAAAATGGATATAAAGGGTTGGAAATTTTAGGGGAAGAAGCGTTTAATATTGGGGAAGATTTAGAAAAAAAATTTAGTTTCTTTTTGCCCTCTAGTGAATTAAATAAATTAAATATAAATAAAAAAGTACAAGCATCAGATGAGTTTATCAGTCTTATTAAAGAAAGTGCGCGGGCATGGCAGTATACGAATGGAAAATTTGATATTACAATAGCGTCGATATTAAAAAGAGAAGGATTTTATAAGAGTCTTCCTGTAGATTTGTTGAATAGTATTCCTGACACGGCGAGGAAAGGTGTATTACAAGAAATTATTATTGATGAAATTAATAAGACGATTGAAATACCTCAGGACGCGTGGCTTGATTGTTCTGGAATAGCTGTCGGATGGGCAGTGGATTATATGTCTGATTTCTTGAGAAGTAGGGGAGTCAATCATTTTTTGATAAATGCCGGAGGCGATATTTATTGCGCTGAAAAAGAGGGGCAAGGTAAGTGGTCTATAGGAATAAGAAAGCCCGGTTCTGATAAAATTAGTGTAACAGTGAATGTTGAAAATATGGCTGTTATAACAAGCGGAGATTATGAGAAATATGTACAAGATTCCGAAGGTAATTATATATCTCATATTGTTGATCCTTATACTGGGAAATCAACTAAAAGAGAATTTTTAGGTGTTACTGTCATCGCGCCTAGCGCTATTACCGCGGATTTTTTGTCAACCGCGATGATGGCTATGGGGCCTAGTGATGCTATAAAATTAGCAGAAAGTTTAGAAAATGTTGATTTGATTTTTATTAAGAACATAAACAATAAAGAAGAAATTTATTATTCCAAAGGCGCGAAAAAATATATAGGGCGTTAAATATTAAATAATATAAAATTAAAACCCTTGCAATTATTTAATGCTATTTGTTATAATGTCTTTCGCTATTTTTTCTTTGTATTTGTCGCGGGGTAGAGCAGAGGTAGCTCGTGAGGCTCATAACCTCAAGGCCGGGGGTTCGATTCCCTCCCCCGCAACCAAATTGTTTTTTAGCATGTTTTAAAATTTATTTTTACCGCATTTTGTCCGCTATTTTAATCTGGATTTATTTTTAATCCGCCAATAAGATTATTTGTCATGGATAACTAAGTGTTTCTGTTTAATGCTTACACATTGCTATGATTTTTTACTAGATACAATTTAGCATTTTATTATATAATAAAATGTTTTATATATTATTTATTCTAAAAAAGATAACAAAATAAAATCAGACTAAATTTAAAATTAAGAGGTAGTATTATGCCTAAGTTAACAGGCGCGGCAATTGTTGTTGAAAGTTTAATAAAAGAAGGCGTGACGCATATTTTTGGATATCCGGGAGGGGTTGTTATTCCCTTAATGGATAAACTTTATGATACAAAAGACATAAGATTTATTCTTACAAGGCATGAGCAAGGAGCTAGCCATGCTGCTGACGGGTATAGTAGGGCAACGGGTAAAGTCGGTGTTTGCATTGCAACGTCAGGTCCCGGAGCAACTAATCTTGTGACTGGGATTGCTACAGCATATATGGATTCTATCCCAGTTGTTATTATAACCGGGCAAGTAAAATCTTTTTTGATAGGTAATGATGCTTTTCAAGAGGCGGATGTTATAGGTATAACACGATCTATTACAAAACATAGTTATTTAGTGAAAGATGTTAAAGAACTTGCTAAAACTATAAAAGAGGCTTTTTATATAGCGAAGACCGGCAGGCCCGGGCCTGTTGTAATTGATCTGCCGGTGGATGTTCAGCTTCAGGAGATAGAATTCACGTATCCTGAAACAGTGGATATCAGAGGTTATAAACCGGCATATAAAGGGCATCCTTTAGAGATAAAAAAAATAATAGATTCTCTTGAAAAAAGCAAGAGGCCTGTTATTTACGCAGGCGGTGGAATAATTATATCCGGCGCCAGTGAAGAACTTTTAAAATTCTCTCATAAAACAGGCATACCGGTTACAACCACAATGATGGGGTTGGGCGGATTTCCAAGTGATGATAAATTAAGTTTAGGGATGTTGGGTATGCATGGTACAGCGTATGCTAATCACGCGATACAAGAGTCTGATTTTATTTTGGCGATAGGCGCGAGATTTGATGATCGTGTTACAGGGAGGCTGGATACTTTCGCGCCAAACGCGCAGATAGCGCATATTGATATAGATCCGTCAAGCATAAGTAAAAATATTCCTGTACATATTCCTATTATTGGTGATGCTAAATCTGTTTTAAAGGAACTTAATGAGTTGGCTAAAAAACTTGATATAAAGATATGGCATAATAGAATAGAACAGTTAAAGAAAGAGTTGCCGTTAAAATATAGGGATGATGAAAAATTGAGGCCGCAGTATGTTTTGGAGAGATTGCAGGAAGTTACGCGCGGTAAAAAGGTTATTATAGCTACTGAAGTCGGTCAAAATCAAATGTGGTCAACGCAATTTTATAAATATAAAGAACCGAGGACATGGGTTTCTAGCGGCGGTATGGGAACAATGGGGTATGGGTTTCCCGCGGCAATTGGCGCTCAATTAGGTAAACCTGATTATATTGTTTTTGATATCGCAGGCGACGGAAGTATACAAATGAATATTCAGGAACTTGCTACAGCAGTTATAGAAAAAGTTCCGGTTAAAGTAATCATTCTTAATAATTCGTGTCTTGGTATGGTACGGCAGTGGCAGGAACTTTTTTTTAAGAAGAGATACGCGTTTACTATTTTGAATAAAGAAGAGGCTTTATTTTGTCCTGATTTTGTGAAGCTCGCAGAAAGTTATGGGGCAAAGGCTCGTCGTATTTCTAAAAAAGAAGATGTTGACAGTGCCATTAAATGGGCTATAGAAACAGAAGGTCCGGTGTTTTTAGATTTTTTAATAGAAAAAACTGAAAATGTTTTTCCGATGGTGCCGGCCGGAGAAACAATAAGCAATATGCTTTATGGATTGGCATAGTTTATAAAATTAGAATTATTGCGGGAATTTAGAAATTATAATAGAAGAGTAGGAGATAATAATGGGTAAGTTTGTATTATCGGTTTTGGTTGAAAATAAATTTGGTGTCCTCGCTAGGGTTGCAGGATTATTCAGCGCGCGTGGATTTAATATAGATTCTTTGGCTGTTGGCGAAACAGAGTCTCCTGACATTTCGCGTATGACTATTGTTGTTGATGCTGATGAACGGATTCTTGAACAGGTTGAAAAACAATTGAATAAATTGATTGATGTTATAAAAGTTCAAGATCTTACTAAGAGTAAATTTGTTGATAGAGAACTTATACTTATAAAGGTAAAGTCTCAGGATAGTGCCGTTCGTGAGAGTGTAATTAAAGCTGTTAATGCCGCGAAGGCTGAAATTATTGATATTGGTAAAAAAACTGTTACGATAGAAGAATCAGGCGATGAACATAAAATAAAAACTTTGATAGAATTACTTAGGCCGTATGGAATAGTTGAAATAGTAAGAACAGGAAAAATAGCTTTACAACTAGATATATAATTTTTGAATATTTGCCCAAGGCAAGTATGGTTTTAGTGTTTACAGAATATTTAAAATATTTTAAGGAGGAAAGATGGCGAAGATGTATTATGATAAAGATGCTGATTTGAATCTGATAAAAACAAGTAAAGTAGCGGTTATCGGCTATGGTATACAGGGTAGAGGACAAGCTCTTAATTTAAGAGACAGTGGTATCGAAGTTCTTGTAAGTGAACTTGCCGGGACTCCTAATTATGAACAGGCGGTTAAAGATGGTTTTAAAGTTCTTTCCAGTAATGATGCCGCAAAACAAGCTGATATTATTCAAATATTAACGCAGGATCATGTGCAGGCTACTGTTTATAAAAATGCGATAGAAGCTAATCTGAAAAAAGGAAAGTCTTTAGTATTTTCACACGGTTTCAATATACATTTTAAGCAAATTATTCCACCTAAAGATGTGGATGTTTTTATGGTTGCGCCAAAAGGCCCGGGAGCTCTTGTAAGAAGAATGTACGAAGAGAAAAAAGGAGTTCCATGTTTAGTAGCTATTTATCAAGATGCTTCAGGGAGAGCAATGTCAAAAGCGCTTGCTTATGCTAAAGCCATAGGCGGAACAAGAGCGGGTGTTCTTGAAACTACTTTTAAAGAAGAAACTGAGACAGATTTATTTGGCGAGCAGGTTGTTTTATGTGGAGGCGCGTCAGAACTTATAAAGGCTGGATTTGAGACTCTTGTCAATGCAGGGTATCAGCCTGAAATAGCTTACTTTGAATGTCTTCATGAATTAAAATTAATTACTGATCTTATTTATCAGTATGGTATTTATGGGATGAGAAAGAGAGTGTCTGATACCGCGGAATATGGAGATATTACAAGAGGTACAAGGATTATTAATCAGTCCACACGTGAAGAGATGAAGAAGATTTTATCAGAAATACAAACAGGGAAGTTCGCGGAAGAGTGGATAAAAGAAAATAAGGATGGACGTCCAAATTATAATAAATTAACAGAATCTCAAAAAAATCATCCTGTCGAAAAAGTAGGGGAAACATTGAGAGCTATGATGCCGTGGCTGTAATTGGTTAGACGGCAAATTATGTGGTATAGTATTATTCAACAAGAAGAAGGAATATGTGTTCCTTCTTCTTGGTTTTTAGAGAGTATATTTTTTGGTTTTGTAATATTTATAAAGTAGCAGATACTATCTGCAAATGAAGGATAATAAAAATGATGCTATGAAAAGCAAAGTGGAGATTTTATGAGTAAGGAAAAAATTTTAATATTGGATACGACACTGCGTGACGGAGAACAGACTCCGGGCGCGAATTTGACGGTAAATGAAAAATTAAAAATAGCTGTTCAGCTTGAAACTCTTGGCGTTGATATTATTGAGGCAGGGTTTCCTCATGCGAGCCCGGGTGATTTAGAGGCTGTGAGCCTTATTGCTAAAGAAGTGAGACAGCCGATTATCTGTGGATTAGCCCGTGCGACAGAAAAAGATATTGATTCGGTTTTTTTAGCTCTCAAAAATGCTGAAAGAGCGCGTGTCCATGTGTTTTTAGCAACATCTAAAATTCATAGAGAATTTAAACTTCATAAAGCTAAAGATGAAATTTTAGAAACAGCTGTCCGCGCTGTGAGATATGCTAAAAATAAATTTTATGATGTGGAGTTTTCGCCTGAAGACGCCGCGCGTACAGAAGTTGATTTTTTGGCTAAAGTTGTTGAAGCGGTTATTGCGGCGGGCGCTAATACTGTTAATATTCCTGATACAGTGGGGTATTCCACTCCGGAAGAATTTGGCGCGATAATAAAATATTTGAAAGAGAATGTTGCGAATATTGATAAAGCAGTTATAAGCGTTCACTGTCATAATGATTTAGGGCTTGGTGTCAGTAATTCTCTTAGCGCTATTTTAAACGGCGCAAGGCAGGTAGAATGTACTATCAATGGACTCGGCGAACGTGCCGGAAACTCCGCCTTAGAAGAAATTGTTATGAGCATTAAAACTCGTAATGATATTTTTAAAGGTGTAGACATAAATATAAACACAAAAGAATTATTTAAAACAAGCAGGCTCGTAAGTAAATTGACCGGTATTCTTGTTCAGCCGAATAAAGCAATAATAGGGGATAACGCGTTTAGGCATGAATCAGGGATTCATCAGGATGGAGTTTTAAAAAAACCAGTTACGTATGAAATTATAAAACCGGAAGATGTCGGGTTTAAAGGTACAACTATCGTTCTTGGAAAACTTTCAGGCCGTCACGCGTTTTCTGAAAAATTGAAAACTTTAGGATATTCTTTATCCACGGATGAACTTAATGAGGCATTTATCCGTTTTAAAAATTTGGCAGATAAAAAAAGTGAAATATATGATGAAGATTTAGCGGCAATTGTTGAAGAAAAACTTTCCACCATCCCGGAAAAATATAGATTGGAAATGTTTCAGGTAACAAGCGGAAATACTATTGCGCCTGTAGCAGATGTAATTATTATTAAGGACGGAAAAGAAAAACTTAGCGCGAATTCTACAGGAGACGGTCCTATTGACGCGTGTTTTAAAACTATCGATAAGGCTGTAGGGTGTAAGGGTGTTCTTATTGATTATAAAGTTAACGCCCTAACAAGTGGGAAGGATGCGCTTGGGGAAGCGAGTGTGAAGGTTTCTTTTGAGAATAATATAGTGATTGGCAGAGCTTCGAGTACTGATGTAATAGAAGCCAGTGTTCTTGCGTATGTTAACGCGTTAAATCGTTTTGCGCAAACACATAATACTAAAAAATAGGTCTATTTATTTTAGTTTTTGTATTATTTTTAAAGTTTTCGTTTGGTAAAGGATGTATGAAATTATGAATAAAGAGACAAAAAAAATTTATGGTTTACTGGGTAGGAATATAGGATATTCATTGTCTCCCGCAATGCATAATGCGGCGTTTCAGCATTTTAATATTCCTGATCAATATATGCTTTTTGATATAGAGGACTCGCGTGTTGAAAGTTTTTTGAAAGATACGGTTTCTAAAGGAAATATAGGCGGAATAAATATTACAATTCCGTATAAAGTGAAAGTTAAAGAGATTTTAGAATCAAACCAAAATTTTCAATTAGATAAAACGGCGATTTTGCTAGGCGTGATTAACACAATAAAAAAAGACGGGACAAGGCTTATAGGCTATAATACTGATGGTCCGGGGTTATATGAATCTTTAGCGGAAGACCTTTCTTTTAATCCGGCCGGAAAAAAAATTTTTATATGTGGTAGTGGCGGCGCGGGCCGCGCTATTTGTTTATATTTAGCTTCTTTAGAAGCGAAAGCCCCGAAGGCAATATATATTTATGATGTTGATGCCGTAAAATTGGCTGTATTAAAAAATGAATTTGATGTCTATTTTTCAGGGCGCGGAGTTTTATGCGAGGCATTAAAAAATAATGAATTGGCTTTAAAAATATCAGAGTGCGATTTAGCTGTTAACGCTACGCCTATCGGTACAAAAGAAACGGACATATTGCCTTTTCCTGTAGACAGTGTAAATCGTAACGCGTGTTTGTATGATTTAGTGTATTCGAGGGAAACTCTTATTGTGAGGACACTCGCTAAAAAAGGCATACGTGCTGTTAATGGACTAGGGATGCTCGCGAATCAAGGCGCTATCGCGTTTCATTTGTGGACAGGCGCGCCGCTTGGTGAAGTGAAAAAAATAATGAGGCAGGCGTTGGAAAAGAAGATAAAGTCACAGTTTTCCAGATAATTATGCGTGATGGAATTATTTTGTCCGTATTTCAGTCTTTATCAGAAAATAATTTGTTTTTATTTTTTATGCAATTTTTTTGGGGATTTTTAAGGCATGGTAAAATATTTTTTTATATTTTTTTTAGGCGCAATTTTTGGAAGTTTTTTAAATGTGTGTGTATATAGGCTTCCTAGAAAGTTATCTATAGTTTTTCCATTTTCACATTGTCCTATTTGTTCTCTGCCGATAAGATTTTTTGATAATATTCCTCTTATAAGTTATATCCTTTTATTAGGTAAATGCCGAAATTGCCGGGCTGTTATAAACATAAGATATTTTTTGCTTGAATTTATTTCAGGCTCGACAGCGCTTGCGATTTATGCGGCCTTTCATACTCCTCATCAAATAGTTTTGTATGGAATTTTAGCGGCGTTATTATTATTAGCTTCTTTTATTGATTTAGAACACGGGATAATTCCTGATAGTATAAGTGTTACTGGTATAGTGTTAGGTTTAATTTTAACTCCATTTTTTTCTTATGAAACAATCGAATTTTCTAAAAATATTTTTTTAAATTCTTTTATCGGTGTTTTTGCCGGGATTTTGAGCGTTTATGGGATGGGGCTCTTAGGAGAAATTTTTTTCAAGAAAGATGGCGTGGGCGGAGGGGATATTAAACTTATGGGTATGATTGGGGCGTTTATAGGATGGAAACTCGTTATTTTAACATTTTTTTTAGCGCCATTTTTTGCCATGCCTTTCGCTTTAACCGCGAAAATCAAATATAAAAAAGAAACGATTCCCTATGGCCCTTATTTAGCATTGGCCGGATTTATAAGTTTGTTATTTGGAAATAAAATAATAGAATATTTGTTATAAAGAATTGAGTTATCTGGGAATATCACAAATTTTAGTGATAAATATTAAGGAGAATTTTATATGTTGCGTTATTTGACAGCCGGAGAGTCGCATGGTAAGGCGCTTTCTGCTATTCTTGACGGAATCCCGGCAGGACTCGCGTTGAATGAAGAAATTATTAATATTGATTTAGCACGCAGGATGGCGGGATACGGCAGGGGTGCTAGAATGGCAATTGAAAAAGATAAGGCAGAGATTACCGCGGGTATTCGGCATGGCAAAACTATAGGAAGCCCTATTGGGCTCATTATTTGGAATAAAGATTATAAAATAGATGAACTGCCTGATGTTCTTAATCCTCGTCCGGGGCATGCGGATCTATCCGGTATATTAAAATATGATTTTGATGACGCGCGAAGCGTATTAGAGCGCGCGAGCGCTCGTTCTACAGCGGCGATTGTGGCTGTCGGAGCTATTGCCAAATTATTACTTAGTCAATATGGTATAAAATTTTTTAGCCACGTTACTATGCTCGGCGGAATAACCGCAGATGTGGAACATATTTCTTTTGATGGGATATCGGTAATGGCTGAACGTTCTTCTTTGAGATGCGTGGATTCTGATGCTGAAAAAAGAATGAAGATTCTTATCGATGACGCAAAAGAAAATGGAGATACTTTGGGAGGTGTTTTTGAAGTTGTAGCGCTTGGGCTTCCTGTAGGGCTTGGGAGTTATTCTCAATGGGATGAGCGTCTTGATGGAGCTATAGCGCGCGCTGTTATGGCAATTCAAGCAGTTAAGGCTGTTTCTATAGGAGACGGTATTATAAATGCTGATAAACCCGGTTCTAGGACGCATGACGCTATTTATTATAATGAGGATAGTAAACAATATTTTAGGAAAACAAATCGTGCTGGAGGTTTAGAAGGCGGCATTACAAACGGAGAGCCGCTTATAGTAAGCGGTTTTATGAAGCCTATCGCGACATTAATGAAACCTTTAGAATCAGTAAATATAAAAACTAAAGAAAAAAGTTTTTCAGCGACCGAAAGGGCAGATGTTACGGCTGTTCCTGCCTGCGCGGTCATTGCTGAGGCCGCTATAGCGATAGAAGTAGCGTCAATATTTTTAAAAAAATTCGGCGGTGATTCAGTGAGTGAAATACAGCGCAACTATACAGGATATTTAAATAGGTTAAAAGAAAAATAAATGAAAAATATTATTTTAATAGGATTCATGGGTACGGGGAAAACCGTTATCTCTAAGTCTTTGGCTAAAGAATTTAACGCGGCATATGTGAGTACTGATAGCCTTATAGAAAAACAAGAAGGCATGGCTATAAAAGATATTTTTTCGTTAAAAGGTGAATCTTATTTTAGACAGATAGAGAAATGTGTTATTAAAGAAGTATGCGCTAAGTCAGGGCAAATAATAGATACAGGAGGCGGCGCGATTATTGATCCGGAAAATTTTGGAGTTTTAAAAGAAAACGGTATCATTATATGCCTTTGGGCGACGCCTGAGGTTATACTCAAGAGAACACAAGGTTCAAAAAATAGGCCGCTCTTAAACGTTGAAAATCCGTTATCCCGTATTATTGATATCCTTGAAAAACGCAGAGAACATTATGAAAAAGCAGATTTTCATATAGATACCACATCTGGAGATATTACGGATATTGTAGCGCGTATATTAAAACTTTTGGATAGTATTTTTCCTCGAAGAATGAATGACGAAAAAGGTGTAAAGCTCTGGTCGTCATTATTGACAAGGCTTTTACGTTCATCTGACGCGCCTGTAATGATTATAAATCTTTCTGGAAAAGTTTTATTCGCGAATGATTCTGCAAAAAATATATTTTGCGGAGGGATTGACCATTGTCTTCGCAGGTATTGGTGGAATCTAATAGATTCTGAAGATAAAGGCGCGACTATTGAAAATAACTTTAAAAAAATAATTTTGTTAAAGATGCCGTTTAAAATGGACTTAATTTCTCGTTGTAACAATAAAGAAGAGATTGTTCATTGGTTTTTTACTCCTATTAATAAAAGAAATAAAATTTTTATGCTTGCTGTGCGCCGTTCAAATGAAGATAAAACAAAAAAAATAATTGATACATTTTCTGATGTGAACGGTGAAATTTTGGATATACTTTTCTCATCTTCCCACAATAGTGAGCCTGATACTGCCCGGCATTCTTTAAGAGTTATGGCGCTTGCGGTAGCATTGGCAAAAAAAATAAAAATGAGTGATGAAAAAATAGAAACACTAAAAATGTCCGCCCTTTTTCATGATATCGGAAAATTGGTTGTAGCGCAGGATATATTATTTAAAGATGGAGAATTAAATGAAGTGGAAAAGGTAGAGATGAAGCAACATCCCGCGTGGAGCGCGGATATGATTAGGCCGGTTTCTTTTTTGGCTTCAATTCTTCCTGTTGTAGCCAGCCATCATGAAAATTATGACGGGACAGGATATCCCAACGGAATGAAGGGGCAAGATATCCCGGACGGCGCTAGAATTATAAGTATAGTCGATATGTACGATGCTCTTACCACAGATAGACCTTATAGAAAGGCAAGAGATAAAAAGAGCGCTATAGAAATTATGAAAGAAGCTAGAGGGATAAAATTAGATCCAGAATTGACAGATATTTTTTTAGAGATGCTTATATCGAACGAGATAGAGTAAGCGGAGGCTGTTAAATTTTGTTGCGAATTTTTCAGGATAAAACGGGTGGGATATGCGAGGTGTGTTATGCCTGACAAGATAAGCGAATCTTCCCGTGAGTTGATAGCGCTTTTAATGGTTCCCGGGTTAGGACCTAAAAAAATAGTTTCTTTGTTAGAAAAAAATGACAGCACGAATTTTTGTAAAGATTCTAATTTAAAAGAAGATTTATTCGCTACGGAAAATATAAATTATGAAATTTTACGTATTAAAAAATCAAAAGAATATTTAGACGAATTAGAATATATAGAAAAATCTGGAATTAAAGTTAAGAGCTACAAAGACGATGGTTATCCTCCGCTATTAAAAAATATCTATGATTTCCCGCCGGTTATTTTTGTTAAAGGAATTTTAAAAGACGAGGATTCTAACGCTATAGCGGTTATAGGATCTAGAAAATGTTCTTTTTATGGCAGGGAAACTGCTGAGCGATTTTCTTTTGAATTAGCATCCATGGGCGTAACTATCGTGAGCGGCATGGCCAGTGGAATAGATATGGTAGCTCATAGAGGCGCTCTTAAATCCGGAGGAAGAACAATTGCTGTTATTGGTAGCGGCTTTAAAAATATTTATCCAAAAGAAGCAGAAAAAATTATTGATAAAGTTTTAGAAAATGGAGCGGTTATAACAGAATTTTTGTCGAGTGAACAACCATTAGCGCGTAATTTTCCAAGAAGAAATAGGATTATAAGCGGTATTAGTAAGGGTGTTCTTGTTATTGAAGCGGCATTGAAAAGTGGCTCTCTTATAACAAGTAATTTCGCGCTTGAACAGGGGAGAGAGGTTTTCGCGGTACCCGGAAAAATTGATTCTTTTACAAGCGCGGGGACAAATGAGCTTATTAAGAACGGCGCTAAAATGGTGACGCGGGTAGAAGATATAATAGAAGAATTAGATTTAGGCATAAACGAAGAAAAAAAAATTGATAAAATTTGTGATAAAGAGTCCTCTATGGTATATTGTTTAACCGTTGAGGAGAAAAAGGTGTTATCTGTCATAAATAAAACAGGGATTGAGATAGAAGAAATTATATTTAAGACAGGTATTAGTAATAGAGAAATTTGCGGTATTCTTTTAGGGCTTGAATTAAAGAAAATTGTGGTTTTATCCCCCGGCGGGAAATATAGAAAAATTTAATATTTAATAGTTGTCGATGTGTTTTTCGGCGCGGTTTATAGGTAAAGACATGAATGAAGAAAAAAGTATAAAAAAAATAAAAGCTACGGAAGAGACTGAAACAAGCGGAAAATTTTTAGTCATTGTGGAATCTCCCGCGAAATCTAAAACAATAAACAAAATACTAGGTAATAATTATAAAGTTATCGCCAGTATGGGGCATATAAAAGATTTACCCGGCGGAAGAATGGGGATAGATTTTAATAATAATTTTAACCCTGAATATTGTGTCATAAAAGGCAGGAATAAACAGGTTGAAATAATAAAGTCCGAAGCGAAAAAATCAAAAGCTGTTTATCTGGCGGCTGACCCTGACCGTGAAGGAGAGGCAATCTGCTGGCACATAAAAAATGAAATTACAAAATCTGTAAAAAAAATTTATCGTGTGAGATTCGAAGAAATAACAGATAAAGCTATTAAGGAAGCCTTTAATAAAATTACAGATTTAGATATGAATAAAATTAATGCCCAGCAGGCAAGGCGTGTTTTAGACCGAATTGTCGGTTATTCTCTAAGCCCTGTATTATGGGGCAAGATAAGTAAAGGTTTGAGTGCCGGCAGAGTCCAGTCAGTCGCTTTAAGGCTTATTGTTGAACGTGAAGAAGAAATCCGCAAATTTAAACCAGAAGAATATTGGAGTATTGACGCTCTTCTAAGTAAAAATAAAGATGCTTCTTCAAAAAGCGTAGAGTCTCTTAAATTTAAAGCAAAATTGATGAAATTTAAAGATGAAAAAATTCTAGTAACGAATCAAGCAGAGTCCGATAAAATTATTAATGATTTAAAGAACGCGGTGTATAAAGTAAATGATGTATCGCGTAAAGATAAGAAGAGTTCTCCGCGTTCGCCGTACACAACTTCGATGTTGCAACAGGATGCATTTAATAAACTAAATTTTTCAGCAAGTAAAACCATGCGTGTGGCGCAAAAATTATATGAAGGCGTGGAACTGGGAGAAGAAGGCAGTGCCGGGCTAATAACATATATGCGTACAGATTCTGTAAGGATTTCATCTGATGCCGCGATAGAAGCTAAAAAATATATTTTAGATGAATACGGCGATAAGTATTATCCTGAAAAAGCGAACTTTTATAAATCCAAAAAAGGAGCTCAAGAGGCTCATGAAGCTATCCGTCCGACACTTCCGCTCAGAAAACCTGAAGAGGTCGCAAAGTATTTAGAAATAGATGAATTGAAATTATACAGGCTTATATGGAAAAGGTTTATAGCCAGTCAAATGTCAAGCGCTTTATATTCAGTGTTAACTGTTAAAATTGACGCAGGCGATTATGAGTTTAGGGCAGGAGGGGCTGACCTTATATTTGACGGATTTTTAGCTGTGTATAAAGGTGAAAAGTATTCTGAAGAGACAATTGAAGGTGAATCTGAAATCCCGTCGCTTGAAAAAGGTGAAATAACAAAATTGGTTGAGCTTCTTCCTGAACAGCATTTCACAAAAGCTCCGCCTAGATATTCTGACGCGTCTTTGGTAAAAGTTCTTGAAGAAAAAGGTATTGGAAGACCGTCAACATATGCTCCGATAATTAAAACACTTATAGCTCGTGATTATATAAAACGAGTAGTAAAATATTTTGGGCCGACTGATTTAGGGGAACTAGTGAATAAATTATTGGTTGAGAATTTTCCTGACATAATAGATTATGATTTTACAGCCAAAATGGAAGGGGAACTGGATGAAATTGAAGAAGGCAAGACTGAATGGATTAATTCTATAAAGGCTTTTTATGACCCGTTTATAAAAAATCTTGCTTTAGTAAAAGATAAAATGAAGCACGTTAATAAAGAAGTCATTGATACCGGCCAGAAATGCGAAAAATGCGGCAGGGCAATGGTTATAAAGTGGGGCAGGCGCGGTAAATTTTTGAGCTGTGCCGGTTTTCCTGAATGTAAAAATGCGAAATCAATTACTACAGGCGTAAAATGCCCATCTCCTGATTGCGGCGGAGAATTGATAGAACGTAAATCTAAGCGCGGCCCTTTTTATGGATGTTCTAAATATCCAAAATGTACGTTTACCGTTAAAACTTTGAAAGCTTTAGTGCCAGAGCAAAAGAATAACGCGGAAGGGGCTGTTGAAGATTCGGATGACAATTCAAATGTAGATTTGATATATCCGTAAAAAGTCTTTATCTAGGATGGCTATATTTTTAGGGATTAATTTATTTCTTTTTTCTTGAACATTTTATAGAAGCAGAGAATTGCTAATCCAATTATAAAAAGCCATGCGCTTATCATAAAAATCCAGCCTAATATAGTCATTATGTTTCCTTTTCAATCGGGTTTAATTCTGAGATTTTTCTTTTTTCCCATGCTATTTTTACAAATATCGCAATGATAAAAAATAATAAACAGAGTCCACCCCTTGTCGCAATAACATAATTTTTATTTTCAGCTAGGACATTATCCATTCTAAGTATAGGTATCCATTCCTGAAAAAACCAGTAGGTAATGACAAATAATAAAAATGCCGGGGTGATATATTTTATTATAAATTTGTAATAGGGTGGAATTTTCATATCAGAACCGTGATGCATTTCTTCCCACGCCTTGTCAATTCCGAATATCCACGCGAATAGCATTACTTCCACAATAGCAAAGAGTATAAGGCAAAATGTTCCGCCCCAAAAATCAAGTTCATCGACTACGCCTTTACCAAAAAAAAGAATAGTAAGAGTTGAAAGTATAAAGTTTAGAATGCTGAAAATAAAAATTGATTTTTTTCGTGAGATATTAAATTCATCTTCCATAAAGGCAATTGCTGGTTGTGCCATTGATACAGAAGAAGTGACGCCTGCCAGAAATAAAAGAGAAAACCATAAGAATCCCATCAATTCGCCCCAAGCCATGTTATTGAATATTTGAGGCATTGTGACAAAGCCTAAATTAAATGCCCCTGAATTCGCGATAGACCCCATAGCCGTTGGGCCGAAAAACATAAATGCTACAGGAATTACGATACATCCGCCGAGTATTACTTCGGCTATTTCGTTCAAGCTGGAAGCGGTAAGGCCTGAGAGAACTACATCATCGCTTTTTTTTAAATAACTTGCGTAAGTAAGAATAACGCCCATTCCCACACTTAATGTGAAAAGTATTTGGCCTGTCGCGGACAGCCATATTTTAGCGTTTTTTAATTGCGAAAAGTCTGGGTTCCATAAATATCCTAAACCATTTAGCACATTCCAATCCGGGTGAAGGATATTTGGAGGATTAGATGATAAAACTTTTACAGCAAGTATAAAAGCGAAAATAAACAGTGTAGGCATTGCGTATTTACAGAATCTTTCAATTCCGCCTTTTATTCCATTTTTTAAGATAGCGATATTTATGGCGAATGTTATTATGAAGAAAATATAGGCGGGAACGATGCTTGAAAAATATTCATTTTTTTCAAGCCCTTGGAATCCGTTTAAAAACGATCTGAGGCCTAGTTCATTTGTAATGGCGGAGTATTTGCCTGTTATCGCGAAAAAACTATAGGCTAGTGTCCATGATTCAATATAAGTGTAATAGACCATTATTACTAGCGGTCCAAAAATTCCGATGATACCGAAATATTTTATAAATCTATTTTTACGCCATAGGCTTTGAAACATGCCCGGAGCTGTTGAGAGGCCGAATCCGCCGCCGTATCTTCCTATTGACCATTCAATCCACATGAGAGGGATGCCTACAAATAATAACGCTAAAAAATACGGGACTATAAATGCTCCTCCCCCATTTTTTACAGCCTGCACCGGAAATCTTAGAAAATTTCCAAGTCCGACAGCTGCCCCTGCTACAGCCATTATTATACCGAGTCGTGAACCCCATGAATCTCTGAGTTTATTTTTAGTATTCAAAGAATACCCCCTTTAAAAAGCAATATTTTTATTTTGTGATTTTATCATGTCGCGGCGATAAACAAAATAATTTTTCGGTATTATTAACAATACGAATATTTATTTTTTATGTTATTATAATGCTGACGAAACAAGTATGGGGATTTTTTGGCGTATAAATATTTTTAAAATGGTACATATTGAAACGGAATTTTTATGAATAAATTTTTACCGATTAGCCAGAATGATTTACGGGAACGTTCTTGGAGCGGATTGGATATTATTCTTATAACAGGAGACGCTTATGTTGACCATCCTTCTTATGGTGTCAGCGTTATCAGCAGAGTTTTAGAAAATAGAGGATTTAAAGTAGGGATAATATCTCAGCCTGACTGGCGTAACGCTAAAAATTTTACCGTGCTTGGAAAACCGCGCTTATTTTTTGGTATTACCGCGGGAAATACTGATTCTATGATCGCGAATTATACCGCGAATAAAAGGCCCAGAAGTGATGACGATTATTCTCCCGGTTCCAAAGGCGGGATGAGGCCGGACAGGGCTTGTATAGTTTACGCGAATAAAATTCGTGAAGTTTTTAAAGATGTTCCGATAGTCTTAGGCGGGATTGAGGCTAGTTTAAGGCGTTTAGCGCATTATGATTATTGGGATGATAGTGTAAGAAGGTCAATCCTTTTTGATTCACGGGCTGATATTTTGGTGTATGGTATGGGTGAGCGGCAAATTGTAGAGATCGCGGAGCTACTCGATAATGGAGAGAATATCCGTAATCTAAATAATATACGCGGCACAGCTGTCGTGCGAGGGGATATAAATTTTTTGAGTGATTATCTTTGTGCGCCTTCTTTTGAGGATGTGTCGCACGATAAAGAAAATTTCAATGAAATGTTTCTTTTGGAATATAATAACATGAATCCCAAAACAGCCAAAACATTGGTTCAAAAATATGACACAAGATTTCTTGTTCGTTTTCCTCCCGCGTTTCCGCTTTCGGAATTTGAATTAGATAAAGTTTATGAATTGCCTTACGCCCGGTCAGCGCATTCTAGTTATGATTCTTTGGGCGGCGTGAAAGGTTTTGAAACAGTAAAATTTTCAATCACTTCTCATCGCGGGTGCGCCGGAGAATGCGCGTTTTGCGCGCTTTATTTTCATCAGGGAAGGATTGTTCAAAGTCGAAGCGCGGAATCAATATTGGAAGAAGCTCGGAAAATATCTATAGTAAAAGATTTTAGAGGGACAATCTCTGATGTCGGCGGGCCTACCGCTAATATGTTTGGCGCGTCATGTTCGTTATGGAAAGATAATAATTTTTGCGCCGGAAAGAAATGTCTTATCCCTCAAAAGTGTGAAAATTTCAAATTGGGATATGATAAATGCCTAGATATTTACAGGGAGATAAGAAAAATATCAGGTGTAAAACATATGTTTATAGGTAGCGGAATGAGGTATGACCTTCTTGTAGATAGTTATGCTATACCGTATTTAAAGGAGATATGCGCCCATCATATAAGCGGTTTATTAAAGATTGCGCCGGAACACTCATCTAACAATGTTTTAAAATTGATGAATAAACCATCTTTTGATGTTTATGAAAAATTTGTGAAATTATTTAAAGAAACCGCGCATAGTATAGGGAAAAATATATTTATAGTGAATTATTTTATTTCAGCGTATCCCGGTTCATCTTTAAAAGAGGCATTAAACCTAGCGTTATATTTAGCAAAGAGAAAGGTTCATCCTGAACAAATTCAAGATTTTATCCCTTCGCCGGCGACATTAGCGGCATGTTTTTATTATACTGAAAAAGATCCTTTTACGCGTAAGCCGGTGTATGTGCCTAAAACATTTAGAGAGCGAAAACTCCAGAGGGCTCTTATTCAGCACAGTAATCCGGTCAATAAAAGTTTAGTTATCGAAGCATTAAAAAAACTAAACGCGATGCATGTCCTGAAGAAACTTTCCGGCAGGTAAATTTTTAGAATTTTTTGTCTTGCGGGATTATATTTATTTCTATTAAATCAGATTTTACATGAAATAGGTGTGTTTTTAAATTTCCTTTGGAAGAAATATTAGTAAAATATACACCATCATTATTACGTACTAAAATCATATCGGATAAATCACCGAATAATTGTTTTACTTTTTCCTGTGAAAAATATAGTGCTAAAATTAAATCAAAATCTTTTGTTTGGAAAAAAATAGAAGTATCCCCAGTGATATTTATCCCATCAGCCGCTAATTTAAAATTAGAAACTTTTAGTTTGTCTTTTTCAAGAGTAAATTGAAAATTTGATGTGTCAAATTTTATTTTCGCGTTGATTAATGGCGTGAGTATCGGATTTACTCCGGAGGTAGTTTTTTTAGCGCCGGCAGGTTTTTCTAAAGATAATTTATAAAAACAGCAGTTCCATATTAGTTTATGTTTTGATAATGATTCTTTGAGTAAAAAATCTAGAACTGCTTTATCCGATTCAAATGTCATCATTTCGGAGGATACTTTTAAATTTTGAATAGCCGCTATTTTTAGAAGGCTTCCATTCCATTTTTTGTATGAAATATTTAACCCTGAAGAAGTGCTGATTAAGGAAACCACGAGACGGTCAATATAAAAAAGGGAAGTAAATAAAAAGATTCCTAAAGCAAAACATAATATGATGTAAATAGTTATTTTTTTCATAATGGGGTAGCCATCTTTGGCAATGCAAAAGTTGACGCGGGTTTCGAGTTAATTATTTTTATAATTTTTTTTTAATAGGCTGTATATGCCGTATTTATATATAACCTGACAAAATATATTAACGATTTTAGGGTCAAATTGAGTACCCGCGTTTCTTTTTAATTCATTGATTGCAGTGTCAACGGTAAGTGGTTTACGATAGGGTTTAGTTGTTATCATGGCTTCAAACGCGGCTATTACTGCTAAGATGCGGGCTCCTAGCGGTATTTCGTTACCTTTTAGGCCTTTGGGATAACCTGTGCCGTTGAAATTTTCATGATGATATAGAATTATAGGAAATATAGGTTTAAGCGGTTTTATTTTTGATAATATGGTAGCACCTTTAACCGGATGTGTTTTTATAATATCATATTCTCTGCCTGTAAGTTCGCCTTTTTTCATCAGTAACTCTTCCGGTATACTTATTTGTCCTGCGTCGTGAAGCATTGCCGCGTATTGTATTCTTCTAATATCATTTTCGTTCATTTTTAAAGTTCTGCATATTAGGGTTAAAATTTTTATAAACACCGCTTCAGCTCTATGCGAGCTATGCGGCCTATTCTGGACAAGCATTGAAATGCATTTAATACTGCCCATTGTGAGATTTTCCTGTTCTTGATAAAGTTGTGCATTTTTTATAGCGATAACAGCTTGTTCAGCAAAAGTTTTCATTATTTCCGCGTCGTTTAAGGTGAATTCTGAATTATCTATTTTGTCGTAAAGTGTGATTACTCCTAATATTTCATCTTCTATTAAGGGAACTGCTAAATAGTTTTTACCGAGTATTATTCTTCCTTGTTTTACTGCCCGTCCGGGCGCGTATTTCCCGATAATTACTTTTTTTAGTTTTGTTTTTTCTTTCCTGAGATCAAGGGTTGTTTTTGGCAATAAAATTTTTCTTTTTTTATCAACGAGTTTAATAGAACATCTATTTGTTTTTATAACTTGCATTGAGAGCCGCGCTATACGCGGTAAGAGTTGATTCATATGAAGAGTGGACATCATAAGACGGTGTATTGTGTGAACAGTGGAAAGAGCAATAGCGCGAGGCCGTATAGTTTCATTAAGTTCAGAAAGCTCCATTTCTTTGTTTACTTCACGGATAGCTACCTCTGTGATTGCCTCGAATAAGTCTTGTAATTTTTGTGTTATTTCTTCTTTAACAGCGCAAAGAATGACGAATCCGAAAATTTCTTCATTGAGAGACAGCGGAAAGCAAAAACCATTATAAGTATTATTACCGTAAGAAAATAATTGGAGGTGTTTTTTTTCTTTAGAGTGATTTAATGTATTGAATATGTTTAAAGTATCTTCTTGCGAAAGTTGAAAGCCGGGAAGGGTATTATTAAAATTATACGCGATATCTTCAGGCGTGACTTTTATTCCGTCATTTTTTGTAATAAGAGGAATAAAGATCCATAAGGCATTATCAAAAAAGCGGCTATACGAAAGAACTTCTTTTCTTGTCAGCCATGATTCATTCAGCCTGCGGAACATATCTTCAAAATATTTTTTTTTATCGCGGTCCATTTAATATCCTATGAACACAATGGTTTCAATATTAAACCTGAAGATGTAATTTTTTGAGTTTGACTATTATACTATGTCTATAAAAAATTGATACAACTTATAACGCTCCCATAATTTTTTATCTTATTTTTTAAAAATATAAAAAAATTATACACGTTCGTATGGTACAAAAAGTTTTTTATACTGGTCAAGCGCGTATCTATCCGTCATGCCGGCGATGTAATCGCAAATAGTTTGATGTTTTCCTTTTTCATTAATACGTTCTAGCGCATTAGGCGGCAAGAGCTCAGGGTTATTGAGATATACTTGAAAAAGATCCTTTAAAAATTTTACAGCTTTATAAGACATTCGCGCTACACGAGAATGCTTATAAAGTTTATTAATTAAGACATTTCTTAACGGTATGCGTTTTTGTTTCATTTCAGCACTAAAATTTACCATTCGTTCTTTTAGCGAATCAAGATCTTTTAAGGATTTTATTTTGAATAAGTTTATGCGTTCCAAGGTAGAATTGATAACATCTGAAACTTGTATGTTTATTAAATGTCTTATAATTTGAAATCTTTTTATTTCCGTATCCGATGTTTTGCAAATAGAATTAACATAATTAACTGCTTCATCCCATAGTTCAATGCCGCTAAGAGAATTTTCTAAGAGTAGCCCGCTTTTAAGACCATCATCCAGATCGTGGTTGTCATAGGCTATTTCATCCGCGATATCAACTATTTGAATTTCTAATAGCCATGGCCCCGGGATATCAACACCCTTCGTTCTTTTTTCATCAAAGGGAGTAGAATGTTTAATGATTCCTCTTCTTACTTCATGAGTAAGATTTAACCCTTTAAACGCGTGATATCTTTCTTCCAATAGGTCTACAACTCTTAATCCGTGAGAATTATGGTCAAATCCGCCATGTTCATTCATAAGTTCGCCCAGTGCTTCTTCTCCCGCGTGGCCAAAAGGTGTGTGCCCTAAATCATGAGCTAGCGCAATAGCTTCAACAAGATCCTCGTTTAAACATAAAGCTCTTGCGAGAGTTCTGGCTATTTGAGCGACTTCTAAGGTATGCGTGAGGCGCGTACGGTAATAATCGCCTTCATGATTAACAAAAACTTGTGTTTTATATTCTAATCTTCGAAACGCGGTTGAATAAACTATTCTGTCTTTATCTCTTTGATATTTTGATCTGTAGGGGTGTTCAGGCTCTTCGTGTGTTCTGCCTAAGCTTTCTCCGCTTTTCATGGCGTAAGGCGCAAGCCAGCTATGTTCTCTTTCTTCTATCTTTTTTCTATAATTTTCCATATATAACTAAATATTTTATCATAAAAACGAAAATAAGAAAATATATGAAGTACTTAGTAATTGATTATCCCAAAAAATACCGTGAATTTTGAAATGGCCTTTGCCCATGTAAGATTTTTAAGATAAAAAATATAAAATTTCGTATTTGATTTTTATCTCGTCAGATAATATAATGTAATTTCAAAGTTGAAGGTGGTGGTAGTTTGGTGGTCAAGTCAAATAGCAATTCGTTTTCTACCCTTTTTTTATTTATTTTAGTTAGGCGGAAGGTTTTTTTTTATGATTAGCGATAGCTCTACCATTAGAGATATATTGTCCAATAAGGTTTTTTTTACTACTTTTTGGGGATGGTTTGCCGCGCAAAGCATTAAAGTTATAATAGGGATTATAACAGAAAAACGTTTCAATTTTAAATGGTTTGTGGGAACAGGAGGAATGCCTAGTTCGCATGCTTCAGGTGTTACAGCGTTAGCAACTAGTATCGGGATTCAGGAAGGTGTCGGTACTGTTATTTTCGCGATAGCCGCTATGTTTGCGGTTGTAGTAATTTTTGACGCGCAGGGAGTCCGTCATTCTACAGGGAAACAAGCAGAGGTTTTGAATAAAATATTGGATGATATATATTGGAAAAAAAGAATACAGAATGACCGATTAAAGGAGCTTGTCGGACATACACCTATAGAAGTTATAATTGGAATATGCACAGGATTGTGTGTCGCGTTTTTATCGTATTTAGGAAAATTTTAAATTTATATTTTTGATTTTTATTTTTCTATGAAATATTAATATTTTGCAAACGGGAGAGGAAAAGAAGGGGTTTATGAATAATAAATTTATACTTGGAATAGCCGGAGTTTTAGTTTTGTTTGTTACTATGATTTCTTTTGTTTCACTGCGTAGTGCTGTGAAACCTGTAGGATATTTTAATAAAGAAGATAAAGTAGAACTTCTTTATAAAAGAGCGAGTGATATGATTAAAGAAGGGAAAAAAGAGGACGCTGTAAAGGATTTGAATAGTATTGTGGAAAAATATCCTAATACTTCTTACGCTGAACAATCCCTTAGAAGTTTAGCGGAGGTACATGCTGGTGAAGGAAACAGCGTGAAGTCAGCGGAATATTATCAGAAATTATTGGCTAGTTTTCCTAATGTGAACGATGCGGAAAAAATTAGAAATAATGTGGGTAAGGTTAATGTTGAAAATATTGTAACTAATAAATCTCAAGGAGATGTTACGGATTATACGGTCGCGACAGGAGATCATCTTTATGGAATAGCAAAAAAATTTAATACGACAGTAGCATTGATAAAAAAAATGAATAATTTAAACAGTGATGTAATAAGAGTCGGGCAAAAACTTAAAATTAATTCAGCGGTATTTTCTATTCTTGTCAATAAAACTCAAAAGATATTGATACTTAAGAAAAATGGGAATGTTGTAAAAACATATCCTGTAGCTGTAGGAAAAGATAATTGTACACCGGCTGGTGTTTTTAATATAACTGATAAAATGGTAAAACCGGCTTGGACAAATCAGAAAGGCCAGATTATACAGCCTGACAGCAAAGAATATGAAATAGGTGAACGATGGATGGCAATTTCAGTAAAAGGATATGGTATTCATGGTACTAATGATGAAAATGTTATTGGGAAGGCCATGACATCTGGTTGTGTGAGAATGCATAACGTTGATGTTATTGAATTGTATGATATAGTGCCGAAAGGTACCGCTGTTGAAATTATAGAGGGATAATTCTTATTTTTTTTGTGTCTTAAAAAAACGCGTGGTGGCGTGGAAATGTACGGGAGAGTTATAAAAGGAGTATCTAATGCCTATAGAGCTTGAATTTGAGAAGCCTATCTTAGAATTAGAAAAGAAAATAGCGGAGTTAAGACATTTTACACATAAGGAAAAGATTGACCTTTCTAATGAAATATCAGATTTGAATGAAAGATTGGAAAAATTACGAAAAGAGGTATTTAATAATCTTACCGCGTGGCAGAGAGTTCAGATATCACGTCATCCTGAAAGGCCTTACACAATTGATTACATAAAAATTTTAATGAAAGATTTTATTGAGATACACGGCGACAGACATTTTCAAGATGATAAAGCGTTGATTTCTGGATTAGCGCGTATAGACGGTAGGGAAGTAATGGTAATCGGGCATCAAAAAGGAAAGGACACAAAGGAAAATCTTGAAAGAAATTTTGGCTGTGCCCATCCTGAAGGATATAGAAAAGCCATGCGTGTTATGCGGATGGCTGAAAAATTCAAATTGCCGATAATATCTTTTATTGATACTCCGGGCGCTTACCCGGGCGTTGGCGCTGAAGAACGCGGTCAAGCAGAAGCTATCGCATATAACCTTAGAGAAATGACTGGAATTTCTGTTCCAATAATTGTGTTTGTAATAGGTGAGGGCGGTTCAGGCGGAGCACTTGGGATAGGTGTGGGGGATAAAATTTTTGTGCTGGAAAACGCTTATTATTCAGTTATTTCCCCTGAAGGATGCGCGGCAATTTTATGGAAAGACAGAAAAAAAGCAATGGAAGCGGCAATGTGTTTGAAACTTACAGCTAAAGATTTAGTAGGATTAGGACTTATTGACGGGATTATTCCTGAACCATTAGGCGGAGCGCATAGAGATTCTTCTAAAACAGCGCAAGGTATTCGTAAAGCTATAAATGAAAGTTTGGATGAACTTTTAAAACTTTCTCCTCAGGAATTATTAAATTCTCGTTATAAAAGATATAGAAATATAGGCATTTATAAGGAATGAAATGGCTACGGAAATACATTTGGAAATACCTAATAGTAGTTTAGCGCTTAGAGAAACGAGTTTAACTATTTTGGAAGGTTTACATAAATATTTTATTCCAAAAGAAGTTATTTTCGATATACAGGTTGCGTTTGAAGAAGCGGTTAGAAACGCGATGTTACATGGTAATAAATTAAGCGATGATAAAAAAGTAAAAATTGATGTTGTGATTACAGAACAGGAAATTACAATTAAAGTTGAAGATCAGGGTGAAGGATATGACCCTTCACTTGTGCCTGACCCAACATTGGAAGAAAATTTACTTAAAGAAAGCGGTCGTGGTGTTTATATGATTAAACATTTAATGGATAATGTTTCGTATGAGAAGCAAGGCAGAAAAATTATAATGAATAAAAGATTTGGGAGAATTAATAAGGGGGATATGTATGCATGTGGCAATAACTGAACATTCCGGAGTTACAGTTATCAATATTAAAGGAGATATAGATATAAACAATTCACCTGAAATGAAAAAATTTTTTGATCAGGTTGTGAGAGAAAAAAGGGATAAAGTTTTAATAAATTTAGAATTAGTGGATTATGTTGATTCTTCCGGGCTTGCGACTCTTGTTGAGATATATAAAAAACTTCGAGTGTACGGCGGAAAATTAAAACTCGCCAAATTATCTTTAAAAGTTAAAGGGTTATTTGAAATTACAAAATTAAATAAATTGTTTGATATAGTGGAAACAGAATCGGAATTATATAATTTTTCTTAAGATTTTTTTAATATTTATCGTGTGCCGCGCGGCGCACGGAGGAAGACAGGTTATTTATTATGAATCCTATATTTTTGACAGGAAGAATAACGTTAAATTTTTTAGGCCATGTAACTGGGATATTGGCGCTTTTATATAACACTTTGGAGTGGATAATTATAGGTCCGTTTAAAGGGAAGTCTGTATCTAGAGTCTCTTTTTCGCATGAATTGGTTTTTGCTGGAGTTCATTCAGTTTTAATTGTTGGGTTTGTGTCTTTATTTACAGGTATAGTTATTGCTATGCAGAGCGCGTATCAATTGAAAGAATTAGGCGCGGTTATTTATGTTGCTCCGATGGTAGCGATAAGTATGGCAAGAGAATTAGGCCCTGTTTTTACCGCGTTAGTTGTTGCTGGTAGAGTTGGGTCAGCCATTGCCGCAGAGTTAGGGACAATGAAGGTTTCGGAACAGATAGAAGCTCTTGAAACTTTAGCGCTTGATCCTGTGCGTTTTTTAGTAGCACCTAGGTTTTTAGCCCTTATAATTATGGTGCCTTGTTTGACTTTAATATCAAATATATTGGGAATTTTAGGAGGATTAATTGTCGGCGTATTTAATCTTCAAATAAATATTTATAGGTATTTGCATTTTTCTTTTGATTTTTTAGCGTGGAAAGACGTGTGGACAGGGCTTGTTAAAAGTTTTGTCTTCGCAATCGCGATTTCAATGATTTCGTGTTATGTAGGTCTTGATACGCGCGGTGGAGCAGAGGGTGTAGGTAAATCCACTACGTTAAGCGTAGTTATAAGTTTTATAATGATAATTGTTATAGACTGTATGCTTACTGGTGTTTTTTTCTTTTCAAATATGTAAATTTGATTTTAGGTGTGAAAAATATTGGAAGTAAATATGGATACACAAGAACAGGAAGCTGTTATAGAGGTCGTAGATTTAGTCCGTAAGTTTGGTTCTAGGACAGTTCTTGACGGCGTTAATTTAAAAGTTTACCGGGGTGAGACATTTGTTATAATGGGCGGTTCAGGGTGCGGTAAAAGTACACTTTTAAGGCATATAATAGGTAATCTTAAACCGACAAGCGGAATGATTAAACTTTTAGGAACTGATATAACGCATCTTGAGGGACAGGAACTGGATAGAGTCAGAAAAAAAATAGGTATGTCTTTTCAATCTTCCGCTTTATTTGATTCAATGACAGTTGGGGAAAATGTCAGCCTTCCATTAAGAGAACATACAAAGCTGGAAAAAAATGTGATAGATATAATGGTAACAATGAAATTAGAGCTTGTCGGGCTTAGAGGATTTGAGCATCTTATGCCAAGTCAATTATCCGGCGGTATGAAAAAAAGAGTTGGACTCGCGAGGGCGATTGCCATGGAGCCGTCAATAGTATTTTATGATGAACCTACGGCCGGATTAGACCCGATAATGTCTGCTGTCATTGATAAATTGATAGTAGACCTTTCAAAAAAACTTTTTATTACAAGCGTTGTTGTTACCCATGATATGAAAAGTGTTATGAATATAGCGGATCGTATTGCAATGCTACATGAAGGTAAAGTATTAGCTATTGGGACACCTCTTGAAATACAAAATTCGGATAATCCGATTATAAGGCAATTCATAAGCGGAAGTTTTGACGGGCCTATAACATTTTTCCAGCAGAAAGATGATTATTTGGATGATTTGACAAAATAATTTTTTAAAATTCAAACGTGCATATAAAAAATATATTACAGAAATAACAGAGGAGATAATATCATGAGAATTCCTAATGAAATTAAAGCTGGTATTGTAGTTTTATCGGCTATGGCAATAGGCGCTTATTTTTTTATAAAAACATCTTCCGAATTTCAGGAAGAGACATACACAATAAAAACATATTTTAATTACGCGGGAGATTTGAAAAAAGATGCGGCGGTAAAACTTGCCGGCGTATATTCAGGAAGAGTTTCTGAAATACGGTTTATTTATGACAGCGCCACAAAAATAGAATGTGTTTTAACGCTTAATCAAAGCGTGAAGATCCGCAAGGATGCTGTAGCATATATCGGTACAAGCGGATTTATAGGAGATACATATATAGGCTTAACACCCGGCAGTTCTCCTGAGTTTTTACAGCAGGGCGAAGCTATTTTAAGCGAGGATCCGATTGAGATGAGAGAACTTTTCAAAAAAGCCGATAAAATAGCGAATGAATTGGAAAAGACTTTAGTTGAAGTAAGGACTGTAGCTATAAATGTAAATGGTATGGTTGTAGAAAATAGGCCAGCTATTCAGCGTATGGTTACTCATTTAGAATCCACAGGCAGAAATTTTGAAGAATTCAGCGCGGAAGTTAAAAAACATCCTTGGAAACTTCTTTTCAAAGGCGAATAATCTATAAACTTTAAAAATAAGTCTTTAAACTGCTAAATTTCCCGCATTTATTTGTAAAATATTAGCCATATTCGATTGTGATCTAATGCAATGGTTTCGATTTAATCTAGGATTATCTTATAAATGAAGCTTTCAAAAAAAACATTAATAACCGCTATTTTTTTTATAGCCGGTAGTCTCGTTTTTATTTTATTTTCATGGTTTAGAGTATTTGATGAATTTGAATACAGCACTCTAGACAGACGTTATAGTATACGGCCGCTACAAAAAGTATCTAGTGATATTGTTATAATTCATATCGGAGATGACACAATAGAAAAGATAGGCGAATGGCCTATTCCCCGCAAATATCATGCTCTTCTTATTAACGCGTTAAAGGCAAGCGGAGTAAAAACAATAGTTTTTGATGTTTTTTTCAGCGAAGAAAGTCCGGATGATGCGGAATTTGCTAGTGCTATAAATTCGGCTGGAAATGTTTATATGTCATATGTTTTTGAAATTGAACGTAAGAATAGTATTTTAAAGAAGTATTTTTCCGCGAATATCATAATCGCGCCTATTGTTAATACATTGAGTGAAGCTTCTAATCACAAAGGGTTTGTGAATATTGAACCGGATGTAGATGGAAAAGTACGGCGTATTATGCCGTTTGTAAAATTTAAAGATAATTTTTGTCCGAATATCACACTTCTTGCCGCGCTTAATAATATGGGGTTGTCATTTGAGAATGTGGAAATTATTCCTGAGAAAAAGATTGTTTTAAATAAAAATAGGAGTATACCGCTTGGGGATGACTCAACTTTAATAATCAATTATCCGGGAAAGTGGGGCGCGAGTTTTAGGCATTATTCTTATGTGGATATAATACAATCTTATCTTTCCGGTATGGTAGGGGAGCACACTATTCTTAATTTAAATGAATTAAAAAATAGTGTTTGTTTTGTCGGGTTTACCGCGACAGCGTCTCCTGACGCGCATCCATCACCTTTAGAACCTATATATCCCGGAGTAGGTGTTCATGCCAGTATTTACAATAGTATTCTTAATAATGAATTTATTATACGGCTTAATAAATGGTGGAACATTTTTATATTTTCGTTATTATGTTTTATAACAGCGTTAATCACTACGAGAAGCCAGAAACGATACGCGTTTTTTTCAATTTTTTGCACTTCTTTTTTATATGTTATTTTAGTAGCGGCCGTTTTTATTTTTAATAGAATATGGGTTGATATTTTTTGTCCATTAGCCGCCAATACATATGTTTATATATTTTTTACGGTAAGGCGGTATTTTGAGGAAATTGAGAAAAGAGAAATATTGGAAAAAGAGTTGGATATAGCAAAAGACATTCAACAGAGTTTTTTGCCTAAAGAATTACCATCTGTCGGAGTAGATATGTGCGTTAATATGAAAACCGCTCGGCAGGTTGGCGGTGATCTTTATGATATCATGCAGTTGGATGAACAAAAAATCGGAGTAATGATAGGCGATGTGTCCGGTAAGGGAGTTCCCGCGGCTTTATTTATGGCGCAGGTTGTAAGTGTTTTTCGTACATTAGCGAAACAAGGTAAAAGTCCGCAAAAAGTAATAGAAGATGTGAATAATCATCTTGTGGCAGAAGCTAGGAGTAATTTATTTGTTACACTAACGTATTTGATTATTGATAAAGAAAAACATCTTATTTATTATTCGTCAGGAGGGCATTTGCCTGCGTTGTTTATTTCAAATAAAGATGAAATAAGTTTTATAGATTGCGCTATGGGAATGCCATTAGGCCTATTGGAAACAGATTTTGAAGAAAAAGAAATAAAATATGAAGAGGGAAGTACCATTATTCTTTATACCGATGGTGTTACCGAAGCCATGGATATTAATGGGGAGATGTTTACAGAAAAAAGGCTTAAGGAATTAGCTTTAAAATTTAAAGGATTGACAAGTAATGCCATTGTTCAGATGATTCATAAAAATATAGAATTATTTGCCGGAAAAGCAAAACAGCATGATGATATAACAATTTTTTGCGCGAGAATTTGATTCTTTTTAAAATTCATATTTTGGACACAAGGTAAATCGTTTATTTGTGGTAATTTTATGTTTTATGGCGCTATTTCATGGCGAAAAGGATTAACAAAAATGGATAAAAAAAAAATAGCTATAGTAGGGAACCCTAATGTCGGTAAAAGTGTTTTGTTTAATGTGATGACAAAACAATATGTCACGGTTTCAAATTATCCGGGCACTACTGTTGAGGTTTCACGCGGGGAAGCAAAGATTTTAGGAGTTAAGTATGATGTGGTGGATACTCCGGGGATGTATTCTCTTTTTTCTCTTACGGAAGAAGAAAAAGTTTCGCGTAATATTCTGCAAAATGAAAATATTTCTATTGTTCTTCATGTTGTTGATGCGAAAAATTTAGAAAGAATGCTATCGCTTACTATACAGCTTATTGAATCAGGCATGCCGCTTATTTTAGTTTTAAATATAATGGATGAAGCGCATAAAGAAGGTGTGAGTGTTGATTTAAATTCCTTGGAAGAAGTTCTTGGAATTCCAGTGGTTAGTACGGTGTCTGTTTCAGGAGAAGGAATTGACGCGCTTTTTCAAAAAATTAGTAGATATGAATATAAGGTTTTGCCTGTTCCCGTTGAGTATTTTTTAGATAAATCTATTAAAAGAATGGAAGAATTATTGGATGAGAACTCTTCAGAAAATTTTTCTAAAAGGGCGATAGCGTTACTTTTATTTCAGGAAGATTCTGAAATATCCGCGCGTATTTTTAAAAATTCATCTAATTCAAAAAAGATACAAACGTTTATAGAAGAAGTTAAGTTGGAATATCCATATCCATTAGTTTATGTTATGGCGCTTGACCGCGCGAAACGAGTTCAAAAAATTATTTCATCTACGGTTATCAGTGTGAAAGAAAAAGGTATTTCTTTTCGTGAAAAATTAAGCAGAGTCACTATGAATCCTCTTACAGGCTTCCCATTACTTTTTCTTATTCTTTATTTTGGGTTATATAAATTTGTCGGTGTATTTGGGGCGGGAACGGTCGTTGATTTTTTGGATGAGAAAATTTTTGATGTTCATATTTATCCTTTTCTGACTGAAATTATAAAAAAAATCATACCGATTAGTGTTTTCGCGGATCTTTTTATAGGTGAATACGGCATGTTAACGCTTGGTTTGCGATACGCTATAATGCTTATTTTGCCGATAGTTTCTTTCTTTTTTTTAGTTTTTTCAGTTATAGAAGATACAGGGTATTTACCGCGTTTGGCTATGCTGATAGATAGGACGTTTAAAAGTATGGGGTTAAGCGGGAGAGCTGTAATACCTATAGTTCTTGGGTTTGGATGCGATACAATGGCAACAATGGTTACACGGACACTTCCGACTAAAAGGGAAAGAGTTATAGCTACAATGCTTTTGGCTTTGGCTGTTCCGTGTTCTGCTCAGCTTGGCGTTATTTTAGGGTTATTGGGTACACGCGAAAAAGCCCTTATGATATGGGCTTTTATTATAATGATTGTTTTTTTATTTACTGGATTTTTAGCGGCAAATGTTTTACCCGGAGAACGTCCGTCTTTTTATATGGAAATTCCTCCGTTAAGATTTCCTAAAATTTCTAATATCATTGTAAAAACGTATGTAAGGGTTAAATGGTATTTATGGGAAGTATTGCCGTTATTTTTAGGTGCCAGCGTTCTCATATGGCTTGGAAGGTTAACAGGCATTTTTGATTTATCTATAAAACTTTTAGAAGGACCGGTAAAATTTATAGGGCTACCGGTTGAAACCGCTAAGGTTTTTTTATTTGGATTTTTTAGAAGAGATTACGGTGCGGCCGGGCTTTATGATATGGTTAAGCATGGTTTTTTAAATGATAGGGAAATTATTGTCGCGGCTGTGGCTCTTACCTTGTTTCTTCCGTGTATAGCGCAGTTTCTTATGAATGTTAAAGAGAGAGGTTGGAAAACAGGAGTATCTATTTCAGTTTTTGTTTTATTTTTCGCGTTTTTTGTTTCTTATCTGATTAATGTTGTTTTGAGTAAGTTTGGAATTTTTGGATGAAATTCGAAATATTGTTATTTTCATCTATTTCTTAAGATACATTATTTTTTATTTTCAAAATTTATATTTTACGCCCGCGCTATAGATATTTCTTTTGTAGGTATAGATTTGGATATTGCTTGAATCATTAATAAAGGTATAGCTTATTTTTAGTTCTGTGTTTTTAAATATGTCAATTAAGAGGAAACTTGAACAGGATGCCACTATATCATGTCGTTTTTGATAATAGAGTAAGTTAGTATCCGTGAAGTTTTGGAAGCATAAATCTATTAAAGTGCCTGCTTTAACTTTTTCAATAATTGGAAATGCTGTTACAGCGCTGAATTTATTTCCAAGATACCGCCAGTTAGATTCTTCCGTGTTATCGTAATTGATTGTGTATTTTCCTGAAACAAAGGCTTTATTATCTTGAAAAAAATAGAACCACGCGCCGTAAACGGAATATTCGTTTGAATCTTTGTTTTCTCCCGCTAGTAGCGCCGGCCAAAGAAAATCTTTATATTTGTATCCAGCGCCGATTTGCCCCATGTTTGACGCGTCTAATTTTTTATTTATTTCAGAGCCTATTCCCGCGGACGATAGATAGCCCTTATCATTAATTGTCAAGTAAGTGTAATCGCATGGAAAATTTATAAGTATATCATTATTCGATATGGACGGCTGTGTGAAAAAAGTGTGCGATAACATATCATAGAACCCGAGGTCAAATTGTTTTGCGGCGTAAAGCGCGTAGCCAAATTTATTGTTTACAGTTTCATTTAGTTTAATGTTGTATGTGCCGTCTAAAGTGTAGACAGCCCTGAAATCGTCAGTATTTCCCGGTGATATAGCGATAATGTTTTCATCCGGCGATAAAATAACATTGTCATCATATTGAACCGTGGTGCTTATATTCCCATGTAATGGTTTTGATATATCTTCTTTTCTTGCTATAGCGGATAAATATTGTTCAGCGAATGTGGCGAGGTTTGAGTTTTTCCCTTCAACTATTACGTTTTTAAAGAATTGTTTAGCATCGGAAATATTTTGTTTTTTTATACATGCCATACCTAGATGGTAATCCACAGTTTGAGTTAAAGATGGGTCTATTGTTTTAGCTTGTTCCAAATATTTTATAGCGGAATCAATATCTTTACTTTCTTTAAGGAGTAAGAGCCCTTTAAAAAAAGAAGTTTGGGCTGGAAAAATATTTTCTTTTTCCGCGACAGCGATCCATTTAGATACATCATTAAACTTGCCCTTTTTATAGTCCAAATCCATAAGTTCTAAAATAGCATTTTTAATTTTAGGGGATAATGTGATAGATTTTTCGAAATAAGTTTTAGCTGTATCGTATTTTTCAAGTTTTTTTGATACCATACCTAAGTAATAAGCTATGATTGAAGAATTGGGATTTTCTTTCAGAAGTTTTAAAAGCGCATCGTATGATTCTTCATAATTTTCGTGTTTGTAATTCCAGATGGCTTTTTGCAAAGTTTTATCCGGCTCATCGCTCGCGAGGGAGGATATGACATTCGCGAAAATGATTAGTGTTGAGAATATTAGCAATAATTTATAAAATTTCATAAACGGAAAATAATATCTTTTGTAAACGATGTTAAAAATATTTAACCCTTGTAGTAGCGCTTTTTACAGTATAATAATAATCCAATAAATTTTAGAATTGCTACATTATGCAGGAATTGTCATTTTTTGTAAAATATTAATTTAGTGTAAAAATTATTTATGTCAAAAATAGCTTTAGTCTTATTGCCGCCATTTTGGCCAAATACTCCGCCCATTGCTTTGGCGAGCCTCAAAGGTTTTTTAGCGGGACAAGGTATTATCGCCAGAACATTTGATTACAATAACCGTTTTTTTTCCCGTGTGCCGGAACGTTTAAAAAAAGAATGGCTTAAGAGCTGTAATACATTTCTTGAAGAAAATATTTTTTCTTTAATGAGGGAACACGCGCCCGAAGAATTTAAAAATATGCTGGATGAGCTTCTTAGTTATGAGATTATCGGGTTTTCATGCTATAAAAGTAATTTTGATATAACTATAAAAATTGCGCGTCTTTTAAAACAAAAAAATGAAAAAATAAAAATTATTTTTGGCGGTCCGGAAATAAGCCGCTCTTATTTTAAAACAAAAGAAAATTTTTATAGCGCTACGCGTGGTGTTGCTGATTTTTTAGCGGCAGGTGAAGGAGAAAAACCGCTCTTGGATTATATTCTTGATAAAACAACAGGGAATACGGCTCTTTTTGATGAACTCGAAACTTTAAATAATATTCCAATACCCGATTATTCAGATTTTGATTTTAAAGATTATCCGCGTGGAGATACGGTTTCTTTAATGTTTTCCCGTGGGTGTCCGAGAAAATGCGCATTTTGCGCTGAAAAATTTCTTTATAAAAAGCTTAGATTTTTTCCGGCGGATAGAATTATTGAAGAGATACACTTTCATAAAGCGCGCGGTATTAGTAATTTTATTTTTCATGATTCACTTATAAACGCTGACTTTAAAAAATTGGAAGAATTATTAGATAAAATTATCGCGGAATTTGGTTCTATAAAATGGTCAGGCCAAATCGCCGTGAGAAAGACTATGCCGGAAGAATTATTCGCTAAAATAAAAAGGAGCGGCGCGTATCATCTTTTTGTCGGACTGGAAACAGGCTCTAATAGGACACTTGCGCGTATGAATAAAGGTTTTACTCAGGAGGACGCGCTTTTATTTTTTAAAAAGTTAACAGCTCACGGTATTTCATTCGGCGTAAGCCTTATCACAGGGTATCCGGGCGAGACTAATGAAGATTTTAAAGAAAGCCTTGAGTTTTTAATAAAAAATAAACAATTCATACCGAAAATAGAACAGGTAAATCCATTTGTTTATTATGATGGCATAAGCCTTCCTGAAGATGCTGATTATAAGAAGTGTGAAGACGCGGTGCGCCGCGCGCGGGAATTTATTTCTGTTTTAAAAAAAGAAGGTTTTAAAATAACGAACGCGTTTACACTTAACCTAGTGGAAGAAAAATGGAAGTGAAAGAAGTAGAAGCTACAAGAATTCTTAATCCCACATCAATAGATTTGGGTGAATATGTTATTAATCCTTATAAAGGATGCGCGTTCGCTTGTTTATATTGTTACGCGAGATTTAGTAAAGCCATCTCGCGCGACGAGCGAAAATGGGGAGAATATCTTGACGCGCGCGTGAATGCTCCACGTCTTTTGGAAAAGGAATTGAAAATAAAAAAACCGACGAGAGTTCTTTTAGGCTCTACGACTGATTGTTTTCAAGAAGAAGAGTTAAAACGGGGATTGACAAAAGAAATACTTGAAATTTTAAATAGCCATGGCGTTTATTATTCGATACTTACAAGATCTCCATTTATCATTAGTTATTTGGACATACTTAAAAAAGGATATTGCGAAACAATCTATTTTACAGTAAATAATTATGATCTGAAGTTAAAATCAATTTTAGAGCCGAAAAGTCCTTCTTTTGAGGCGCGTGAAAAAGTTGTAACGTGTCTTTTAGACAATGATATTCCTGTAATACCTTCTTTTTCACCGGTATTCCCGTTTATCTCGAAAGTCTCAGGTATTTTTGAAAAATTCGAGAAAGCCCGCGCCGTAAATTTTGAAGGGCTCAATTTTAATTTAGGGAATATTGCTGAAATAGTAACAAAGATAGAGCCTTTATATCCTAAAGAAGCGGGGATATACAAACGAATGATTGAAGATAAGAAATTTTATGACGATGTTTGGTATGAAACGCGCAGGGTCATTATGCGCGAAGGCATAAAAAACAAAAAAAGATGTGATGTTTATATTCACGAGCTTTACGGTTATTTTGGTAATAAATATAGAACGTAAAAAAGTAATTCTAATAATGTAATGTCTTCTAGATACGCTAGTTCCTTTGTTCATTTTGTGCGGTTTTTAGAAAAAATAGCCCTTTTTTATTGTAAACACTAAGCGGTTAGTAATTAAACTTTATTTTGTTATTCCTGCAAGCCAAAATTTTTCAACTCGAATTTTTAATTTCAATTTTCTATTTATTCATGATATCTGTTATAATCTAAAAATATTTGTAAGTTAAGAACTCATTAGTAACCATAGCGGCGCGCCATACGCGCCATTTAAAAAAATACGGAGGCAATTTTAATGAAAAGTAAAAGATATTTTAATACAACCGGTTTTTGTATGCCTGAAAGACATTATATGATTGACCCTTTGCGCAATCAAAAAATTATATTCGATTTAATAGAGAAGACACAATATTTCACAATCCACGCGCCGAGGCAGACCGGGAAAACAACACTTTTACATGAATTGGCGCATAGATTAAATAAAGAAGGAAATTATATTTCAGTAGTGTTTTCCGTAGAGTCCGCGGGGTATAGGTCTATAACTGAAGAAACCGCGAATAAAAAAATTATTAATTCTCTTTACAGTTCAAGCGGCCAATATCTCAATAAAAAAAATTGTCCAATCCCGCCTGAAAAATATACTAAAGATTTAACATTAGAAAATTACTTAATAGATTGGGCTATTTCTCAAACTAAACCAATAGTTTTATTATTGGATGAAATAGATTCATTATATGACGATGTTTTAGTGTCAGTTCTTAGGCAGTTACGAAATGGATTCCAAATAAGACCAAAACGATTTCCTTCAACCGTGGCGCTTGTGGGATTAAGAGATGTTCGGGAATACAAATTAAAAGTCCGTCCGAGTGAAGCGTCATTAGGTTCAGGCTCACCTTTTAATATAAAGGCAAAATCAATACTTTTAGGGACATGGACAAAAGAAGAAATAACTGAATTATACAATCAACACACAAAAGACACAGGGCAGGTGTTTACTAAAGAAGTGATAAATAGAATTTATGAATTAACCGGAGGCCAGCCGTGGCTAGTGAACGCTATAGCGAATGAAATAGTAGTTGAGATTCTAAATGAAGATTACACGAAAAAAATAACACTCGCTCACGCGGAAGAGGCGAAAGAAAATCTTATAAAGAGGCGTGATACGCATTTAGATAGTTTATTAGATAAACTGAAAGAGCCCAGAGTAAAAAATATTGTCAGTGCTATTATAAACGGCGATTCTCTTGTATATGACAACTTCAATGATGATCTTTTGTATGTTATGGATTTAGGCATTATCCGCAAAGAAAAATATGACATAATTTTTTCAAATGAAATATACCGGGAAATAATTCCGAGAGTTTTAAACTTTTCTATGCAAGAAAACATTAGAGAAGAAGGCATGACTTCTTGTTACATAAACCCTGACGGCAAATTAGATATGGATAAACTTTTGAAAGCGTTTCAAAAATTTT
>JYNY01000404.1 GCA_000954095.1 Candidatus Omnitrophus magneticus
TGGCGTATTGCCTTCAGATAACATTAAAACAACAGGCAAAACAGCATGCGCCGGGCATTACACCACGCGCAATCTTAGAACACTTTAAAACTATGCAAATGATAGATGTACTCGCTCTATTCCATATATCTCGTTCAAACATCACTGCCTCCTGTAACGTCAAAACGTGTATAATAATGTTCTTCTGAACACAGCCATTCATCATCACCTTTAGCTAACATTACGTATGGGGGGCCCTGCACAATATTCGACTTCGCCAGAGAAAAGAATTCTCCAGT
>JYNY01000405.1 GCA_000954095.1 Candidatus Omnitrophus magneticus
CAAGAAATCTTACTTTAGCTCTGCAGTGACATATCACCGAAAACCCAGAACTAAAAAAGAATTAGAGAAAAAAGCTACAGCTGAAAAATTAGAAGCCGAGAGTAGGAAATTAGAGAAAGAAGCCGCGCTAGAAAAACAAGTAGCCATGAAAAAAGAAGCTGAAGCAAAAGCTGTATCCGAAAAAGAGGCCGCGGCTAAAAGAGAATTAGAAAAACAATCAGCGGCCGAAAAGGTTAGATTAGAAGCCGCAAAACAATTAGAAGCCACGATTAAAGCCAAAGATCGTGCGGCCGAAAAGAAGAGTGTTTTTTCTAGGATAATAGATTTTTTTAGAAATTATCAAATGAATAAGCAGTTAACAAAAGAAGAGGCTAGAAAAAAAATCATAGCAGAATTAAACCAGATTAAAAGAACTCCGGTTGATTCAAAAGAGTTTAATAATATTGACGCGGTATTAAGTGAAACCCCTACGACAAAGACAATAACAGTTGAAAATAAATCCGTTGAACATTCTAATCCTAATAAATTCGCGGAAACATATATAGGAATGTTGGCAAAAGGAGAAGTGAAAAGTTATGAATCGAAAATGGCAGAGTTATTGAGTGAGATGGAAAGTATGGCGGAAAATAAGAATACGCAGGAGTTTTATAATAAATATGGCGGATTAGTAGCGCTTGAAGTTATTAAATATTTAAGCGTGACAGAAAAAATAAGTATAAATGACGCGGCCAGCCGTTTAGGGTTTACTATTCTTACGCACGCGACAAAGGCTAGTAGTGTTAATGATTTATTGAGAACTGGGTATATTACTTCTGGTTCTGATACAGCTCTTAAAAGGGTTTACAATTTTGCGGGATTAATAGAAGGAACTGTCAATGAAAAGTGGAGACATGCTGTAGGCGGTTATGGAGTGGACTGGCTGGCTAGTGTTTCATTCGCGGTGCCGTCAGGGTTGGCAGTTAACGAACCCGCGTGGATAGCGCCTGTTAACGCTATTAAAGTTCGTAAATTAAGAAAAGCAGGCGGCGATTTAAAAGTAGTATTGGATAAAGTCCGTCTTACTCCAGAAACATTACGGTTAACAAACGAAGGTTATGGAAGGTTAGTGAATCTTATTAAAGATTTAGCTCGTAATAGCGGAAGGATTGTAACTAATTGGGGACAGAGATTGGGATTTTCAATGTTTGGAGGATTAGCAGGGTTGATTCTTATTGTGTCCGCGGGTAGTTCTTTAGGAATTCCTTTAATGATGAGTTTAGCCGGAGTGTTGTTTAGTAATTCTATTTTATTATTATCTGCCGGTGCTGTCATAGGAAGCATAGTTACACTTTTACAGTATTCATGGATGTTTAATAATGTGATGAAAGAAAGTGCCGCGCAAGAATCTACAAGTCAGGTAGCACAAACATTGCGGGAGGCTGTGACAATTGATTATAGTAAACCCGGCATGGGTGTTTCACATGACGGCGCGGTGTATTCGCATGAAGAGATGAATGCTTTAATATCCGCTCTTTTCGAAGGAATAGGGCGGGCGTTCGGGCCGGAAGCGATGAACGCGGTAAAAACACATGACGGTAAATATAATTTAAATGAGTTAAAAAAATTATTAGATTCTATGTCAAAAGTAGACAAGGCATGGTACGGGTTAGCCGGTGTTTCAATTGTGGAAGTAAATGGGAAAATGGTTGTTATAGCTGACGCGATAGCGACACACTCGGGTAGGGAATTAGGCCAAGTATGGATAAGCCGTAATGATTTGAATAATAAAATAAGTGAACTCATGGGACAGGGGATAAGCAGAGAAGCCGCGGAAAAACTTGCGGTAGAGTCATTGGTATTACATGAAACTACAGAACGCGACGTGATATTAGAATCAGCGCGGATGATGATGGGCGCGCAGGGCACGAGCGCGACTGACGCGAAAGTCGTACAATGGTTGGACGGCAAGATGTCAACAATAGATGGCAAAGCAATAACAGAAGGAATGCGGCAGAGAATTATGGAACTCGCGCATGACGCGGCAAGTAGCGCTGAGAGCGATTTTATTTCGGAGAAAATAGCGGAGATTAAAAAGAAAGAAATAGAGGAAGAATCTGACTCTCGTGAAGAAGCCGCGAAGAAAGGAGCTATGGCAGAGAAAGCGGCGGCAAAGAAAGAAGAAGAGGCGCGTAAAGAAGCTGAGAGGCAGAAGGTAGAGAAAGAGGAAAAAGAAAAAGCTAAAACAGAGACAGAAAGAAGGCATGAAGAAATAAACGCTTTAATATCCGCTCTTTTCGAGGGAATAGAGCGGGAGTTGGCGCCGGAAGCGATGAACGCGGTAAAAACACATGACGGTAAATATAATTTAAATGAGTTAAAAAAAATATTAGATTCTATGTCAAAAGGAGACAAGGCATGGGGTGTTTCAATTGTGGAAGTAAATGGGAAAATGGTTGTTATAGCTGACGCGATAGCGACACACTCGGGTAGGGAATCAGGCCAAGTATGGATAAGCCGTAATGATTTGAATAATAAAATAAGTGAACTCATGGGACAGGGGATAAGCAGAGAAGCCGCGGAAAAACTTGCTTTAGAGTAATTGGTATTACATGAAACTACAGAACGTGGCGTGATATTAGAGCTTACTCGGAAAATGATAATGCTTTTATTAGGCGGAGTATTAATCAATATAAATGCTATTATTGATGAAGATGTTATTAAATGGCTGGATGGTAAGATTGGGACGGCAAACGGGGATAAGATAACAGAAGATGAGCGGCAAGATATTTTTGAAAGGGCCAATGATGTGGCCAGCGCTAATGAGAAGGATTTTATTACAAAAAGAATTGTGGAGATAAAACAACAAGAGGCCGATAAAAAAGCCGCAGAAGAGAAAAAAGCTACGGAAGAGAGAAAAGCCGCGGCCGATAAAAAAGCCGTGGAAGAGAAAGAAGCAGAGAAAGAAGAAGAGAAAGAAGAGAAAGAAGAGAAAGAGAAAACTACTATTGAAAAAATAGAGGAAGAAATGAAGAATGCGGCGTCAGTTGAGGACTACGCTATTCTTTTATTAAAGCGTGAGAATGAAGCTTTACGGTTAAGCGGCCAGATGACCTCAGAGGTGCGTGCGAAAATTCAGGAAAATTTGGAAAATATGATTTTTATTAGATACGGTGTAAGCCTTAAAGAAGTTTTTGGACAAGAAGGCGCCGCGTCTCTTCGTGACCAGTATAACTATGTTAGACAGAATAAATTAATGGAGGATTTTGATAGCGCGTCAGGGAAATTAGGGAAGGCTCAGGAAGAATTAGAGAAAATGGAAGATGAGATTCGTAAACTTGAAAATGATTTAAAAGAAAAAGAAAAACGGCTTAAGGAGATGAAAGACACGGATATGTTAAAGAAAAGTTTAGAGATAGAAATAGCCGCTCTTAAAGAACAAATTTCAGATAAAAAAAGTGAAAAAGACGAGAAAGCAAAAGAAGAAAAAGAATTGCGCGGTGTGGTTGAAAAGCAGGCTAAAGATTTGAAAAAAGATAGTAAGGCAACAGTTGACGCTATACTTGGAGCAACAAAGGCTAAAGTTGGATTGCGGGCTAAATTTAGTAAGACAATAAGAAATTCAAAGGTTTTACAAAAACTCGAAACATGGCTACAAAAAAGGCAGGAAGCGAAAAGAACGGCAAATTGGGCAAAAGACGGCGGAAAGAAATTTTTAGATATATTACAAAAGTCTAATATTACGGGAGCCGTAGAAATATTAAACAATTTTAAAAAAGAAATTTTTGGCATAAACACAATTAGTAACTTTGTTGATTTTTTAAAGGCTAATGAGATGACGCTGGAAGCAATAAATTTTGTTATGGCGGAGATGGTAAAAGCCGAGTCTACGAGCGCGGTTAATTTGCTTTTGAATTTACGCGAAAGCGCTAAGGGTAAAGAGTTAAAGGATCTATTAGTCAATAGAATGAATATAGATAAAGACGAAAAAATAAAAGTTACTGACGCGCAAGGGACAATAGTTGAAATAAATACTACAGAAGAATTGCTTAGTTATATTACTAAGAATGTTACCACTCTCGATGCGGCACAGCTTTTGAGCGCTAGTTTAGGGAAACGCGGCGTTAGTATGAGAGATATGTTTAATAATTTTAATAAAACAGTGGGAAATTTAAAAAATAATTTAGAGAGCGCGGAAAATAAGAAGACTGAATTAGAAAAAAAGATAAAAGATTTAACAGAGCGGAAGGCAACGGTATTAAATTTATTGGAACATGATAGTCAAGTCCGCGTTGAAACACATAGAAAAACTTTTGCGGAAATAGATAGCAAATTAAATTCCGCGAGAGAAGAATTGCAATCTACAGAAAAGATTATTTCCGAATTGGCAAAAATAAACGGTTTGGACAAATTATCAAATTTTCTCGCCAGAAGCGATTGTCTGGCAATAGGCATAAACAATAAGGCTGATTTTTTAGAACATATCAGGGAATCATTGATTAAACAGGGGACAAGTAAAGTTGATGCTGAAAACGCGATTAATAGTTTTTTACAATCAATGGTGTTTAATGAAACTAAAGATGTTAACAGTCTAGTCCGCGTTTTAGCGTTTAATTCTTATGGGAAATTAAGCGAGTTTTTGAAAAGGACGGATATCTCGTCAACTATCAGAACAAAACAAGGCTTAATTGATTTTCTACGCGGCCAAGCTGACGCGAATGGTTTTACAAATAAAGAAATTGACAGCGCGTTAAAAGATATCGCGTTGAAAGAGACACCAAGCCTTCGTGATACGTTGATTAATAAAATTACCGGCGAAAAATTATTCGCGGGATTAAGGCAAAGCGCTTTAGTGTGGAATCTAAGAAAATGGGCGGAGGGCAATCTCGCGAAGTTAGCTGGCAAAAATATTACGAAGGGGTTACGTGTATTTTTTTATAACCGAATTATTAGTTTTTCCAACACCGAATCTTTTGTCCAATGGAAAGGCAAGGAGTTATACGATAATCGTAAAAGTTTAAAAGCGAAAAGTAAATTAGTTTTAGCGGAACTTTTAATGAATCGTATTACATTTAGCATATTTGAAAGAGACGCGAAGGATTATCTGAAAGCGTCTGAAGCCGCTGTAAAAGAAGCGCAGGATAAGTTTTTGGAAGGTCTAGGCGCTAGTCAACAAGTTACATCGCAAGATGTAGCTCGGGCGCAGACTGAAATCACTGAACAAATAGGGAAATTGGAAGAACGGATAGAGGAGTTAAACAAGATAATAAAAAGCGAACAATCAAATGAAGAACAAAAATCGCGCGCGGAAAAAGAAAAAGGTGAATTAGTAAAGTTGATGGATAATTTAATATCTTTTGATACAGCATTAGATTCCATAAATTTAAACAATTTGGAACAAGCCCGCGCGTTAGTTTTTGGCGCGACAGCTTATCGCGGGCTTTGTAATGAATTGTTGGAGAAATCTAAAGATTTAGCAGGGGCTAAAGACAATCTTGATATAGCGGCTAATACTGAAAAAGATGAAGTGACTGATAATGTTGAAGCGATTAAAGGTATGATTGAGGGGATTAAAGAATCTTTGAATATTGTTTTAGGCGCGGTGTGGAATGATAAGAAAAATCTCGCAGGAGGTGTTAAAACAAATATTATTTTACGCGGCATGCTTACAATGGGGGTAATAAATAATACAGAGCAGGGTAAAAAATTTTTGACTGAATATTTAACAGCTAAAGATAAAGAATTACAGGAAGAATATAACCAAAATGAGGGAAAAATTACAAAAGAATTTAAAGAAAAGGCTTACGCTAATATCGCGCTCGCGATAATGGCTATATCAGGGTTCCCGGGAATTAGACTCGAACAATTCTCGGCAGGGGATGTTATGGTAAGAGGAAACAATATAGCGGAATTAAAAACAGGACAGGGAAAAACTACTGTTGCCCGGCTCGCGTCTTATATCGCGCAGTTTAGGGGCGCCGGGAAAAGTATGGTAGTTCAGCCCACAGAATTATTTGCTATAAGAGACGGAAAAGAATCAGAAAAAATTTTCGCGCTTTTAGGTAAGGGGGTCGGCATAATTAAACAAGATATGACTGAAGAGGATCGGCAGGCCGCGTATAAAAAAGATATAGTGTATGTTAACGGCCAACAATTCGCGTTTGATGTTTTGCATGATTTATTCCAAGTAAATGAAAAAGATTTACCTAATAAACGCTATTTAAATATAGATGCTAAAACAAGGGCTGAATATCAAGAGACATTAAAAAAAGAGTTTTTCGCGCTCGCTGATGAAGTTGACAGCGTTATTATTGATCAGGCGACAACAAAATATATTATGTCAATGGGAAAAGGGAGAGAGGTTTCTCCTGAAAGAAACAAAGAGATCGCCGCGTTATTAGGAATAGCCCGGGGAATAGGTTCACAAACAGGAGAAAGAAAGGTGAAATTATTGTCAGAGAAAGAGGCTAAAGAAAGGGAGTTAAAAAAAACAGAAGACGCGGAATCAAAATATTCATACATAATAGACAAGTATAATAAGCAGGTTACAAGAAAAATGTCCAATGAAGAGTTGATTAAACAGTTAAAAGATGCTGGTATAGAAATTAAAGATGAGAGTGACACAAAAGAAATAGAAAAATGGGCTAGGCAGTTAGATAAAGCGGTTGAAGCTATTTATTGCTGGGAAGAAAATAAAAATTATCTTATGCAGACTGATCCTATGTCTAATGAAACTTCAATAATACTTGTTTCAAATGAAACCGGTGTAAGTCAGTTTGGACAACGTTTGCAGGATGGCTTACATTCTTTTCTTGAAGCTAAACATGATTTAGCTGTGCATGAAGATACTAAAACAGAAGCATCAGCGGCCGCGGCTACTATTTACCGCATGATAGGACATTTCTGCGGTATGACAGGAACCGCTACTCAAGGGAACACTATGGAATTTTTAGCAAAAACTTATGGGTTGTCAGTGAATATAGTTCCCGCGCATGAACCCACAGTAAGAACAGATGTGCCCGCAAAGGTTGTGAGCGATGAGGAATATTTAAAAAATTTTATTAAAGAAGTTATAGACGCGGCAAAAGTAGGCGCGCCTATGCTTGTTCCAGCGTCAGAAAGTATAGCTTTGGCGCATGTTTTACACGCTACTACAAATTTATATTCTATTGCCGCGGAAATGGCAAAAGTAAAGGATAAATCGTCAGAGGAATATAAAAAACTTTTAGAAAAATATAATACAGCTAAGGATAGTTTGATAGAAAAATACGCTTCTTATACGAATAAAGAAGGCTCTGAAAATAGAGCGTCTGTAGAAAAAAGTTTAAGTACAACGTTAGATTTTATACAAGAAATAGCGGATGGGAAAATAGAGGCACCTGAAATAGCTTTACAAGAGATTTTTGATGCGAAAACAGGAAGTGATTTTAATCAACAGCAAAAAATAGTAGGCTCTGCCGGCGGGAAAAGTGTTGTGACTATAGCGACAAGTATAGCTGGAAGAGGAACAGATATCGGAGTTTCGGGACACACAGGGCAAACGGGGTTAAGGGTTATTGGTGTTGATTTGTATAATTCAGAGCGGGTTGAAATGCAGTTACGAGGCCGAAGCGGACGAAAGGGGCAGGCGGGTGTTTCAACTCAAATAGTGTCAAATTCTCAATATCAAAGTTTTATTGAGAGAGCGTTTAAAGATAATCCTAAGTACGCGAAAAATCTCGCGAAAACGAAAACCGTGGATTTAACTACAGCGCGCGGACAGGAAATAGCGAGAAAATGGATAGCGCGCGCGCAGTCAGCTATTGAAAAAAAACAGCATGAACAAATCACGTCTCAGGCAAAACAGGATGAAATAGAGTTTCTGAATCAGCTTGCTGTCAGGAGTTTTAGAGATCAAGTGGAAAACGCTACAGCAAGAATTACAGGCGAGGCGGAAGTTTTTATTGAGACTAAAATTGCTGAGATAATAAAAAATCCCGAGGTAAAAAACGCGGACGGTTCTTTTAATATTGAAAAAGTGGCAAACGAAATAGAAAGCGTTTTTGGAGCTACTTTTCAAGGGGCAGATTTTTTGAAAGATTATAGCAAGACAGATAAGGATATGGCGCTCGCGATAAAGATTATGGTTGATGAATATATTATTAAAGAAGCCAGAAATAAAATGCTTTCAAATATTCAAGGGACAATGATGAATGCTTTTACAAAAGCAGGCCAAGAGTCAGGCGGAGATATGAAGAAATTCGAAGAATTGACGAATAAGGCTTTTATAGAGGCAATAGCCGCAATGAACGCGTTAAAGTTTAAAGAACTCAGTGAAAAGGATATAGAAGCACATATTAAAAATTTAAAAGAGGATAGTCTTGACCGAAAAAAAGAAAAAGAACAGAAGGCAAAAGTAGTTATAGACGGGAAAGATTTGGAGGTGAATATAAAAATAGAAAGCGTGAAGATAAATGGTTCCGGGAATAATAAAGGAGTTATAAAAGCGTATAGAGACATGCGCGGAGAAATATATGAGACAAAATCAGGCGGGAAAATAGTTGTTATTGATGGAATCGTTGTCGCGTCAAGAGGAGAAAGCGCGCCTAAGATAGGAGAAAAAGTTACGGTTGAAAATTATAAAAAAATTGGAGAACAATTATGTCAAGCTATTGTGATAGACATAGGGTTTGGTGAAGGTAAAGATATTGTCGCTATTAATGGTGTTATTATAAAAGAGATTGAGGGAAAAGTTCAAGCGGGAAATTCAATTAATTATGAAAAATCAGAAATAAGCACAAACAATGTTTCCACAAAAGATATTGACGCGTATCATTCAGCGCACGCGAGAGAACAAAGTAAAGGTGTGGAAGTGAATTTATCTATATCAGAAAAAGATGTTATAAAAGGAAAAGCCGAAGTTAGCGTTACAGGCGAAAAAAAAGAAGAAAAAATCGCCGTGACATATGTGGCGCGCGCGTCTATAGCTGAAAAATTTGTTGACGGCGCGCGTATAAAAGCTGAATTTGAAAAAAGAAAAATGGAAATGGAAAAAGAGGGACGAAAAAAAGCGCAAAAAGAATCCACAAAAATAGAAATGTTGGGAGAAGAAGAAATAACACTTAACGACGGAAAAACAGTAACAGTGAATGTTGTTACCGCCCGAAAGGAAGGCGGAGAAAACACTAAAGATATAGGACAGGTTTTAAAGGAACAAGGTAAACAGAAAAAAATAGTTTTAACACCGCCGGATGAAGAAGATAGAAAAGTATTTTTACAATCTGAAGAGTTTAAAAAAGCGTTGGGAACAGAGACCATAGAAGGCGAAGTTACAATAATAAGCGCTAAACTCGGTGAAAATGGCGAGATAAAAGTAGATGTTTATAGATTGAGTGAAGAAGTAGCTACTAAGGTTGCGGGTATATATGAAGAAATTGTTAAGACCGGCACAAAAGAAGATATGGCTACGATGGAAGAAATGTTTGATAAATTATTCGGCACAAAAACAGGTACTACTGAAATAGCGGGACATATAGTCGCTACTTTAGAAAAAGACGGGAGAAGGGTTATCGTTGATTTAGGCCACAAAAGTGATGTTAATCCTTTGACCGTTAAAATGATAAATTCAGCTGGCGCGGATAAGGACAGCGCGAAAGTTATTGAAAAAAACGGTGTTTTAATTGTCGCGGTTGGAGATATAGATATCCCGGAAGGTGTGAAATTAGCGGATGGCGCTATTATTTGGGATTCTAAATTGACATCTCGTTCAACTGTCGCGCGAGGAGCTATTGTTCGTAATACTGTTTTAACTAACAAGAATGTTTCAATTGAAAATGGGGCTGTTATTGACGGTATTGACGATAAACTATTGGGTGATACAAAGAAAGTCGAAACAAAACAAGCGCTTTATCGTTTATCCGAACTTGTTGATAAAAATGTTGAAGCGAGAGCTAAGACAGATAATAACGCGGCAGGCCGGTATGAAATAGAAGCAGTTGATATCCTTCATATTTCTAAACCTGAAGGCTGGTTTGAAAAACGTTTGCCTGAAAAATTTAAAATTAAAGCTATTTATAGCGGACTAAAAAACGCGGCACAAAGATTGTGGAGTCAACTCCCTATGATGCTGATGAGAAATAAAAACATGATGAATTTTGGTTTAAAAGTAATGAATTTTCAAAAGAAGTTAGCTGAGCAGGCGGATAAGTTTCTTTCACTTTTTATGAAAAGTAAACAAGAAGAAAAACTTATTAAAGAGACGAAGAAGGAATACGAGCAATATCAAAAGGGTATGATTTTATTGGGTGATTTAACGAGTGAGTCTGAATTGGCTAAAGAATTTAAAGGAAATACTTTAGATGAAATTTTGAGTTATAAAGCAACGAGTGTGATGGTTAGTTTGTTGGAAAAGGCTAAACTGGCAGAAACTAATAGCGATAAAGAAGGATGCGATAAATATTTGGAACAAGCAGGCAGGATCATAAAATTTTTTAAAGCAGTCGGGCCTGACAAAAAAAAGAAAGATGAATACAGAAGATTTATCGCGCAAAAACTAGAAGCTTTAAAAATGGAAGTTAAAATATTGACTATGCAGGGAAAAACAAAAGAAGCGATGGACGCGATTAAATCTTTGTTAAATGAGAAGGCTATTTCGAACGATATAAACTTTTTAGAATCAGCAGGAGATATAGCATTAGCCCAAGGCGAAGCCGATCTATCTACGCAATGTTTTGAACGAGCATTAAAAAAATCTGTGGAACAAACAAACGCTACTGTGAAAAATAGTTTAGACAGAATGGTTGACTTTAGTAAAGAGTTATTGAAGGAATCACCGGGAAGTTTTGCCGTGGGTATGTTTGTTTTAGGTATTGGAATATATTTTACCGCTAATCTTGCTTCTTTATTATGGGGAGTATTGGCAAAAGTAGTGTCTGGCTTGGGGTTGGGAGGCAGTGTAGTAGGTGGAAGTTTTCAGGAAGATAAGAAGCAGGCTTTATTGCGCGCGAAATTAGGTGATGCGCTTCAAAAAAAGCAAGAATTATTGGGAAAACGAGATAAAACAGAAAAATTAGACGCGGATGCGATAAATGAGGATTTAAAAAGATCTTTAGGTATAAAGGATGAAGGAGCTAAACTTGAATTTAAAAATGTGTTAGATAGAATTCTTTATTTTGGGAAAAATATTATTGGTACAGGGTTATTAGACAAACATTCGGCATGGGTAGCGTATCCTCTTATCGCGTTAAGAAGTGCGGCTACTTTGGTTATTTTAGCTAGCGTTGTACAAATTTCCGCGGCTAGCCTTGGCGCTTTATGGGGAAGTTGGGCAGTATGGGCGAGTCAAACAGCTGGATTTTGGAGCGGTATAGTAAGTTTTATTGATGCGCATTTGGGAGTTATAGCAGGCATTATAGGTGTTAATTTAGCCCAAAAAATAGGCGCGCCAAAAGAAAAAGAACAAAAAATGCCCGGCGGCATGCCGGATTTAGGTAATTTAAATAAACCTAAACAGGCTGATAAATTTAATATGTTTAAAATGCTTGGGTTTGGAAAACAGGACGCGCGTCTTACGCATCCTTTTCAAAAATCTTTGGATACCGTGTTGAAAATGATACCAATGATTGCCGGGCCTATTGGGCTATATTTTGGGGTAGTGACTATGAGTTCTCTTTTGACTATATCTTTAATAACCGGCATTGTTTCTTTACTTAATATTTTTATTCCGCAGATTTTTTCTAAAGGCGGGGCCATGTGGGAAAATAGGAATCTGGGAGGGAGAAGTGTTAATGAATTAGAAACAGCACTGAATAGTGAGCATTTAACTCCGCTTGAAAAGGCTGAAATATATGCCTTGCTCGCGAATGCGGATGAAAAGGAGGTGGATGGTATTTTGAAAAGACTACTCGCGAAAGAAGCGGATCTCGACTTTAAAGCTCGTATTGAAAGTTCCACAGATTATATCCGCCAAAGATTAATAGATTACGCTATACAAAAGGCATTGGGAGAGCCGGAATTCTTCGCTAACACCGTCATGTTAAATAAATTATTTGATTTAGCTAAAAAGCATGACGCGTTGAAATTATTGGAGACAGCGTTAAAATCTAAGTTTGACTCGGATAAAACAAATAAAAATATTGCTACGATTTTAGCGCGCGTTTCTAGTGAAAATAAAAATTTTGAAGAGGCGGTTAATTATATACTGCAAAGCATGGGGGTAGAAGAGGGGATTAAATATGAAAATTTAAAAACCGGAGACGATGCGGTTTTAAAGTTGATGGAGGATAAAGAAAATGCCGCGCTGGTTATAGAACTAGCTAAAAATTTACGTGAATTAAAAGATGAGAAAACAGCGCTGAATATTTTAAAGAAAGCGAAAAATGCTGATAAAAGTAATATTGAAGTTATGACAGGCCTGCATGATTTGTATGTGAGTTCAGGCGAATTGGGAAAAGCGGCGGAGTTATTAAAAGAAGCGCTTCTTTTAAGCCCAAAAGATGAGAAACTTTTAAAAATATTGTCACAATTCGCCGGCACCATGGAGGGGAACGTGAAAAAAGGTAAAGCGGAAAAGGCCGAATCCCAAAACGCCGCGAAAGTTCTTATGGGAATAATAGCGCAAGGTGCTGATACTGCGCTGATTGAAAAAATAGTTGATGTTATTGAAAAATTTTCTGGAGTAGAAGGTATGACAAGGTCAGACTTTTACGGGAATGTTTTAGATAATATTTTAAAGAACACCGGGGTGCTACTTGGGGACAAAGTAAAACTTATAGAAAAATTAACCGCTAGTTTAAAAAATATTACAGAAAAATTGGATAAAAAAGAATCGGAATTATTAATAGCGGGATATAATAGAGCGTTGGGATTAGCGAAGAATGCTGTTGTAAAGGCTGGTTTACATAAAGGAATAGCGGTTATATATATGAATCTTAAAACGAGTGAAGGCCAGAAACAAGCGTTAGCTAATATTGATAAATCTAAAGAGTTTTTAAAAAACGGTCTTTCTTCACAAGCTTTATGGAGTGAGTTGTATTTACTCGAAGCTGATATAGCCTCGATGTCTCCGTCGGCTATTTTAGCCCGAGATTTAGAGGAACAAGGAGAATTTGATAAAGCTAAAGAGTTATATAAAGAAGCTATAAAAAATCATCCTACGGATTGGGAATCCAATCTAAGGTTGGCGGGAATTTTATTGAATAAAGAGAAATATCAAGACGCTGAAGACTATTTCAACAAGGCGGCTGAATTAAATTCTATAGTTAAAGAATTATACGGTGCCGGATTCTTAGAGGTATACGTTAAAAATAAAAATATTGAAGGCGCGATTGAAATTTTAAATTCTATGTCTCAAAACGCGCGCGGGAAAGTGAGTAATGAAGTTAAAAAAGAACTTTTAGAATTGTCCAAAGAAAAGGCGGACATTGCTAATAGGGAAGCGGTAGACGCTAATAAAAAAGTAAGAGAAGACCGTTCTTCGTCTACTTTAGATACATTAGAAACGGCTTTGGGAAAAGCGATAGATATAAATAAAGTTTTATTATTTTCTGAAATAGATACTATTGAAAAATCTAGAATTGATGCTGAATTGAGAGATATGGAACAACAATTATCAGACGTGCGCACCGCTAGAGAAAATTTTTACAATGAAGAAATAAAAAATTTTGAGAGCCTTCGTAAAAAATTATTTTCTGATATGGGTAAACCGATAAATGTAGAAACTATAAAAGAAATAGACCAAGAAATCGCTTTATGCCACGCGGCTCTATTGAAAAATGAAAAAGATATTTTTAAACGCAGTGATCGTTATGAAAAAGTAATTAGTTCTTTTTTGCGGGGGGGTGAGTTTGAAAATAGTAAAAAATATTTAAATCAAATGGCGAAAGAAAAAGGCGCGGTATTAACTGATTTACAAATAGCCGGGATAGAAGAAGCTTTTAATCTTGGGTTAAAAGGCGATAAAGATATAGCTGAGAAATCTAGTGTTTTAAGCGCGTATACAGCGTTAATTTCGGGACGGCTGGATACGGCGGCCGATATAATAAATAAATTGGCGGACACTATCGCGGATAAAAAAGGATTAAAAGAAATTTTATTTAGTAAGAAAGAACCTGAAAAAATTGAAAAAAAGGAATTATTTGAAAGCCACGATGATGCGCGCGCGAAATGGGGGGAGAAACTATGGCGGATAGTTTAATCTCGAATCAGGCAAGGGCTTTAAACGCGCTTAGAATGGCTAAACATGTAGCGCGCGGTGATGAAAAAAAACAAGGAGAAATTGATAAAAAAATATCCGTTAATGAATGCAAATTAGGCGATTTGTATTTGTTATACAAAGATTCTGCTGATAACGCGCGTATCCATTATGAAGTAGCTTTAAAGGCGGATAAAGAAAATAAAGACGCGCTTAGCGGTCTTGTGAAAATAGGGTTAATAAAAAGCGATCAAAAAATGTTTATGGAAAATATGATTAAATTAAGTGATATGGCGCTGGATGTTAAAAAAATATTTTCAGCTGAAACTATTCAAGAAATTGAAAACGCTTTAAGAGTTGTTGTTGAAGATATGCTGGGACAAAAAAATACATTTAGCGCGACAGAAGCATATATTATTTTAAAAGGTTTGACTGGAAAAGATGAAAAAAAATTAGCGGATGATATTATAAAAAGTGAAACAACTTATATAGAGACGCTTTTAGAAAAAGAAGAAAAAGAAAAAGTGAAAAAGATGGAAGACGCTAAACAGTGCGAGCGTAAGGGAGATATATACCGATTCTTGGGAAATAAAGATTTGGCTAAGACTCTTTACGAAAGAGCTTTAGCCGTAGATAAAAAATCAATTAAAGCTATTTTAGGACTCGCTCTTTTAAAATTGGACGCGGGCGTTTCTAGAGAAGCTGTAAAACTTTTAAATAAGATAAGAGGCGAAAATTCTGTAAAAAAAGATGTTTCTGGCGCGTTGTTTAACGCGTATATAAAAATGAATGACATAAATAAGGCGAGAGAAGTATTTAATGAATTAAAAGAAATAAACGTGATGACAGATGATATGAAAAATATATTTGTAACGTTATTAAAAAAAGAAATAGCCCTCGTGGAAAAGTCTGGGGCAAAAAATATGAAGGCATTAGAAAAATTAAACGCTCTTTATCAGGAGTTAGTAAAGTTAAACCCTGACAGTAAGGAAGCTTTAGACGCGGAATATAATGGGAAAATTAGTATAATTAATGTCCATCGCGCGAAAGATGAAAATAATGATGTGATTGAAAAAGCGTCCGCGTTAAAAGAAAAACTTTTAAGAGAGAAGAAAAAAGATGAAAATCGTATCAACTTTTTAAACGAGATATTGATTGAGTCGTATGAAAAAATTATTGCTGATAAAAAGGCATCTAAAGAAGCAAGAGCTGATAGTTATAATCAGCTTGTCACTCTTTACGCGGAGAATAGTATGAAGCTTTCTGATTCGCGCGCGAAGGAAGACGCGGTGAAGAAAATTTTATATACTTTAGAAAACGCGGAGGCACTCGGCAAAAAACTTCCCGCTAATACGTTGGCGTTAATATCTAAACTTATGCTGGAAATTTCTGAGGTTTATGAAAAATCCGGGGATATCGAGAACGCTTTAACATTTTATAGTGATATTGTCAAAATAGATAATTCTAATTCCGGCGCGCATATTTATTTAGCTAAACACGCTGAATCAAAAAATGATATTGATAGAGCTATTGAAGAATATGAAAAAGCGTTTAACGCGAAAGGCGCGGGGAGGGAATTCGCGGGAGAAAAATTAGTAGAGTTATATTTACGCTCTGACAAAAATATTGATAAAGCGAATAAAATTTTGAATGAATTATTTAAGCGGGAGGTTGATATTGACGCGAAGGCGCGGGAGGCTGTGAGAGCTAAAGATGATTTATTTAAGAAAATAGAAGATATAGACACAGAACTAAGAGCGCTTGAAAAAATATTGGAAGAAAAAATAAGAGGAGAGGTAATAGATAAACAGGAAATAAAAAATTTAGAGAATAGATTTAATGATTTGGAGGTTTTTAAAAAAGATATTAACACGCGGTTAGAAGACCTCAAGACGCAAGAAAAGCCAGTAGTAACCGCGAAATCTCGAGAGGCTGTGATTATAGAAACCGCGTATAGAAAAGCCGCGCAAGAATATTTAAATTTAATGAGTGAAAAAAAATCTATATTAAAAAAGATTACTACGGAAAAAGAGGCGCGGCTAAAAGAAATAAATGACAGGCTGATAACGATTGAAATGGCGCATGTTAATTTTTTAGAGAAAACAATTGAGACAACTCTTGTATGGGCTGAAACATATTTAAAAACAAATGAGATTGATAAAGCGCGTGGCGCGGCAAATCAGGTTTTAAAGAGCGCGAGGGCTATTGAGTCTCGCCGTTCGCGTGCTTTAGAAATACTCGCGCGCGCGGATGAATCAGGAAAAACCCAATCAGAAATAGACAGGGCGAAAGAAGAATATTTAAATGTTTTTAAAGAGAATCCGGCTAATATGGATATAGCCGGAAAAATTATTATAGGCGAGTCTAAAATTTTTGAGGCTGTTGAATTTTTATTTTCTCGCGGCGCTGAAAAAGAGTTAATAGGATTTTTGAATCTTGCTAAGAGTGCCGAAAAAATAACAGCTGAAAAATTAGATAGCGCACTTTTGAATCTTTTTATATCTCAGGCGAAAAATGTGATTGACGTGAAATTATTGGGTATTATGATTGACTTAGTTCATGAAAAAAGTAATTTTGATTTTATGAATAATATTTACGCGAATCAGAATTTAAATGAAATAGATCGATTAGATTTTATTTCTAAAATAGTATCCAATCGTTTGCTTTATCGGGCGATTGACACGAAAGATGAGGAAACAAAAAAGTTTTTCAACAGAATAATAGTAGATTTATCCACGAGAGGTAAAGCCTTTAACGAAAAGCTTGGCATAACAGCTGTATTTTGGCATTTAGCGAAAGGCGATAGTAAAAAGGCAGGTGAAATTTTTAACGGAATAAAAAAATTAGATTCATATGATAAAAAAATAGTTTTGGCGGCACGCGTCATTTTTCTGTTAGAAAAGTTAAAAAGTTTTCAATCTGTTAAAAGTAAAGGCCAATTCGATGGATCTTTAAAGTTGGTTTCTTCTATCAATAATTTTTATACTCAGCTTGCGGGATTAGATAAAGAAGCCGCTAAATTTTTAAAAGAAATTACAGCTGAAAAAATTGTTTATACAGCTTTAATTACAGCGAAGACAAATGAAGAATGGGGCGCTATTTTATTTAAAAAAGCGCTGGAAGTAGACAGCGAAAATTTAAAGGCGAATCAATGGCTTAGCCAGTATCATTTTAAGATAGATAATTTTTCAGTAGCCCTAGAAAATTTGAAAAAATTGGAAGATAGCGCTGAAAAAGCGGAGTTATTAGTGAAGTTAGCGGCAAAAAGTAATGTTACAGCCGATAAAATAAATTTATTAGAACAAGCCGGTGTGATTATCGGGAAGTTAACGGATAAAACGTCATTTCTTATAAACCAGTGGCAAATAACCGTCCGTGCACTGGATGTGCCGGAGACAGAGAAGTCGAGGATATTAGCTCTTATTAAAACAAAGCTCTCCGAACCAATTGATGAAAAACCAGCGGGGCTCGATCTATTAAAAAAAGTCATTCCATTTTTAATAAGTAAATCAGGGAATAGAAATATCGCGGATATAGGGATTAATTTTGAGATATACGATTCTAGCAGTATGGAAGGCTTGAAAAAATCAGAATATAACGAGTATTCAAAAATTTTGAGAATACGTTTATTGAAAGAAGATTATGAGGATTTTGGAAAAGAAGAATTGGAAAATATAATTATTCAAGAGATTTGCGGGAATGTTTTAAATTTTGATAAATCTGTCGGTAATGAATGGACAAGGCAAATATCAGTTCAAAATAATTTATTAAATGAAATAAAAAATATAGACGAAGAATTGAGAAAAGCAGAAAAGAGTTTAGAAGAAAAAATAAGAGGCGCGTGGGTAGATACGCAAGAAATAAAAAAAATAGAAGAAAGAGTAAATGAATTGGACAACATGAAAAAAGATATAACCGCGCGGTTAGACTTATTTGATATGAAAAAATATTTATTAAGACAAATAAGCAGGATAGACGCGGAACTTAGGAGAATAGAGAAAACATTGGAAGAAAATATAAAAGAGTCTGTCATTAACAAAGAATATATAGCAGTGTTAGAAAAAAGATTTAATAAATTAGAGATTATGAAAAAATATTTAAATGAGCGGTTAGTGTTTGTTCTAGAAGCGAAAACGCCTAGTATCACCGCTAAAGCTCCGGGCGAAGGCGGTTTGACAGTTAAGATGGAGCATATCGGAATTGAGACAGAAAGAGTTGCAGTTGAAGAAGGTATAATGAAAGAGATAATGGCGTCTGGAGAATTAAAAGACAGAGCCCCGCCGAGAGTAAATATCGTATTGCATGCCTCTACTAAAGGCGAGACATTTTTCATTTCAGAAACCGGCAAGGAAGATATAGAGGCGTATTCAGATGAATATGATGCCGCAACAAACACCCTCACAATACATATCAAAGAATCCCATTACAATAAAGACTTAGTTTCTAATCAAGCAATTCTTAAACAAATAGTAGTGCATGAAATCGCTGAAAGTATGCTTAAAATGAGCCATTCAGACGCGTGCGATTTTGAGAGAAAATTCGCGGAAAATACTTTAGTAAACGCGAACAATTTAAGCGAGCGGCTTAAATTTATTATAGACAAAGCTACGCGTGAAGGCGATATTTTGTATTTAGAGGGGCTCTTAGCCGAAACCCCGCGTGGCGCGCACGCAAAAGACAAAGACGGAAAGTTTTATGATTATGTGAAGAAGAGCCTCGAACGCGCGAAAGAAGCCGTTAAACCGCGCGCGGATTGGAATAGTTGTAAAACTCTTAATGAACAGGAGGTATTTCTTAACAGTTTGTCAATGGAAGAGGAATTGAAAATAGATATTGAAATCGGAGGATATAAGTCAGATGCGATTGGAAAGCTCAAGGTAGTAAACGGCAGGGTTGATTTTGAAAGCGACGGGACAATGACGTGGATAACATTTTTAGCGAAATCTCAAGGTGGGAGCGAATATTTTGAAATGCCTATTTTTTTGAACAATATAACTCAAGTTTCAATTGTCGATAAAAATATTCCTATTTCAAGAGAGAAAGACGGGATAAAAAAAGCCGCTCGGCCGTTTGAAGTAAATGTAGCTAAAGATTTAAAGACAAAGGGTTTAGACGAGGTAGGTTTAAATAGAGAATTGTTGGAAAATGTATTTCAAACATTGGGGACGGAATTAAGTGAATATTTTCCATTTGCAAAGAATATACTAGTGACAGAAGCGGAATATTACGGAAAGGGTGTTGAAAAATTTGTTTTGAAAATCTCCGGGGTGGTTAATGGGCAGACTCGTGTTTTCGGTTTAAGGTTTAGATTCGCTCCAATGGGAGACAGTATAAAACAAGCGACTTCTATGGTGGAAGAGAATACAAAAGATGAAATTGCTCGGTTTACGCAGTTTAGGGAATTGGATGGTGTTTCTATATTTGTGAAACAATTTGTGTTTGTCAGAAATATGCTTGAATCAGGGCTCATCAGTGAAGAGTCGAAGTTATATAATTATTTGTTTAGTGAAAAAATTATTGCTATAACATTAGGTGAATTCGCGGAAGGAGAATCATTAGAAAAAATTTCAGACATAGAAGAAGAAAAACAGGCGTTTAAAGAGGCGGTAAGAACAGTTGTTCACGGGTGGCTTTTAACCTATGATAAAGAGAATGATTTAGGGCTTACAATAGAGGATCTTAAGGGCGGGAATCTAGTCAAACTTAATGGTAAAAGCCATGACAAACATGAGCCGGTAGTTTATATAGATTTAGGAGTGCCTACAGCAATATCTTTTGCTGAACTTATTAAAAAAATACAAGATTTATTAATTCAGTCTAAAACGTATGATTTAATGGAAAGTCAAAATAAGGGTAGTGGCGTCTTGTGGTCAAACCGTACAGCAGTTGAGGAGGCATATAACGCTTTAGAAATATTTTTTACTAGAGAAGCACCAAATAAAAAGTTAAGACGAGAAACGGTTCTTAAGGATATAAAACCTTTATTTGAAGAGAAGATAGCCCCGGCTCTTAGAGATATGGGAAATTTTCTCGCGAGAGAAAATCTTACTCCTGAAGAATCAGATGTTTGGTTTGGAAAGTTTTTGCTTGCGCAAGACAATAATATAGCATTGAGTTCTTCTTTAGAAACCTCAGTAGATTTTTCTTCGCCCTTAGAAATAGCGCCGTTATCTAGCGAGATTGAATTCAATCCTGATGAGTATTTTAGTGAGTTTCCGCAGTCTTTTGGTAAAGAAGTTATTCCCGCGTCCAGCGGTATAGAATTTGATTTTGATAAATATTTTAATATGGAAGCTGTTAGGAAAGAGCGCCTTGATACAATCAGTCTTATTTCTACTAAAGAAGCTGTTATAGGCATAACTAGTGAAGACGTTAAAATGATTCAAAAATTATCATCTGAATATCCTGACATGGCCTTTATTTCCGTAAATTCAAAAGAAGAATTAGAGGGAAAAGGTATTATAGGGAAGCCGGTTATTTTTATTGATGCGGGGACTGCGAAAGATATTAAAAGTGCCGCTAATGAAGCGGTAAAGATTGTTGGTATTCAGGCTTTTAGCGCGAAATACATGTCTTTAGTTTCAAGTTATTCTAAAGGGTTAAATGATTCTATGATTAGAGAATTAAGAGGGAAATCGCGTGAAGAGGTTTTTAGGATATTAAAAGACGCGGGTATCGGTGAGCGGAAGGAGGATGTGTTTAACGCTCTTGTGAATAATTATTATTCCGGAGTTTTTAATAATACGATTGATAAAGATGTTGTAGCTAGTATAAATAGTAATCCAGTTAATGTTGACGCGTGGGTCAGGGAATATACAGGCGTTTTACGCGAATACGAAAATAATTTTAAAACAGGAAAACCTCTTGATAGTTTAACTGATAAAATTTTACAGTTACAGATGTCCTTAAATAAACATATGATGAGTTTAGATGATAAGGGAGTAGCGGACTTCTTGATACGGCACGCTATGATAGCTTTTAGTTACAGCGCGGAAGAAAGCGCTATGGATTTATTTGAGGGTTTTATCAGTAAGGGAATTATTTCAAATAACGCGCCGTGTTCAATTATTATTGACGGCCGCAGAGAATCAGGGTTTGATATGGGAGAGATGGCGCCGGTTATTTTAAATATAGCGAAAAGAGCTTTGAAAAGCCGCAAGAGCGGTCAAGAAGAGGTGCTCCAAATATTTATCTCCGGAGAAAAAGGTATTCGTTTAAATGATATTTTTAAAGGCGAAACAGAACTGCCTGTGAATATAAAATTATTACCCGTTATCGCGTCAAATGAAGATTTTCTCGGGAAGGCAATGGATTTTGTGTCAGGCGACGCGTTAAACAGGGGAGTCTCTCCTGAAAAAATTGGCCTTTCATCTATCTCATTAGCTACCGGTGAAAAAATGGGAGAGAAAATTGCTCAAAATGTCGCGTCCGCTGTTAAAACTAGCACTGAAACTATGAATTTTGTTATCGCGGGCATTGAAGCTCTTTCTAGTGAAGACGTTGAAATTAGAAACAACGCGAGCCGTTTAATACCGTCTATCGCGTTAATGAATATAATAAAACGTTATTCCGACAAAACAGGTGAACCTTCTATCGTTACAATAGCGTGCGATAAGAAGACTATACATTTATTTGATAAAATATTACGCGCGTTAGTTAATATTTCGAGAATTGATATTAGTAATTCTGTAAGAGAATTTCTAGTGACATTAAGCGAAGTGTCGCGGTCATTGTAATTTATTATAATTCGCTTAGTGGTTACAAGAAAATCATGTAGTTTTTTTGAGATGTTTACGTTTATTAGAAATCAATGTTATTATATTCCGCGGATTGAAATTATATGAGTAAACATTGGTAAAGAATAGTAAAACGTTTATCAAGATTTAATCAAAATTTTTTCGTGAACTAATTTCAATTTTTTGTTTATTCACGATATCTGCTATAATCTAACAATATTTGTAAAATTCGAATTTTCTTAGTAACCATGATGGCGCGCCACACGCGTGGTTGTAATAAATACGGAGGCAATTTTAATGAAAAGTAAAAGATATTTTAATACAACAGGTTTTTGTATGCCTGACATGCATTACATGATAGACCCGCTAAGAAACCAAAAAATCATTTTTGATCTTATTGAAAAAAAACAATACTTCACAATTCACGCGCCGAGGCAGACTGGAAAGACTACACTTCTTCATGAATTAGCGCATAGATTAAATAAAGAAGGAAATTATATTTCAGTAGTGTTTTCCGTGGAATCCGCGGGGTATAGATCTATAACTGAAGAAATTGCGAATAAAAAAATTATTAATTCTCTTTACAGTTCAAGCGGCCAATATCTTAATAAAAAAAATTGTCCAATCCCGCCTGAAAAATATACTAAAGATTTAACGTTAGAAAATTATTTAATAGATTGGGCTATTTCTCAACCTAAACCAATAGTTTTATTATTGGATGAAATAGATTCATTATACGATGACGTGTTAGTGTCAATTCTTAGGCAGTTACGAAATGGTTTTCAAATAAGACCAAAACGATTTCCTTCAACCGTGGCGCTTGTGGGATTAAGAGATGTCCGGGAATACAAATTAAAAGTCCGTCCGACTGAAGCATCGTTAGGTTCCGGCTCGCCTTTTAATATCAAGGCTGAATCAATTCTTTTAGGGACATTTACAAAAGAAGAAATATCTGAATTATACAGTCAGCATACAAAAGATACAGGGCAGATATTTTCAAAAGAAGTAGTAGATAGAATTTATGAATTAACCGGAGGCCAGCCGTGGCTAGTGAACGCGGTAGCGAATGAAATTGTAGAAAAAATATTAAAAAGTGATTACACGAAAACAATAACAATAGATCACGCGGAACAGGCGAAAGAAAATCTTATAAAGAGGCGTGATACGCATTTAGATAGTTTAATAGATAAACTGAAAGAGGAGCGGGTAAAAAATATAATAAGCGCTATTATAAATGGAGACGGAGTTTTATTCGACAACTACGACGATTCGCTTATGTATTGTCGAGATTTAGGGATTATAAGTGAGACAAGGCCTGTCAGAATCGCTAATGAGATATATCAAGAAATAATCCCAAGAGTTTTAAATAGAAATTTACAAGATAGTATTGAAGAAGAAGGCGAAACTAAATGGTATATCAAACCCGATGGCAAACTTGATATGGATAAATTATTAAAAGCGTTTCAAAAATTTTACCGCCGTAATAGTGAACACTGGTTAGAAAGGTTTGATTATAAAGAAGCGGGGCAGGGGCTTCTTTTAATGGCATTTTTGCAGAGAGTAATCAATGGAGGCGGCAGAATTGATCGTGAAATGGCGGTTGGACGAGGACGAACAGATTTAACCATTGAATTCGCGGGAGAGACTTTTGTTTTGGAGTTAAAATTAAAAAGATACGATGATACAAAAGAAGAAGGCTTAGACCAAATCTCGCGTTATTTAGATACACTCGGCATGACTAAAGGATATCTTATTTTATTCGAATTAAAATCTTCCACAGTTATCCCTTGGGAAACCCGTATCAAATGGGAAGAGGTTTCTCATCAGAATAAAAATATTACTGTTGTA
>JYNY01000407.1 GCA_000954095.1 Candidatus Omnitrophus magneticus
AATTTTTTTTCGACCCCATTTTTTTGTATAAAAGAATGGGGTCTTTTATTTTACGTTCATTCCTACTTAACCACTTTAGACACAAAAAATTATACAGTGCCAATCCTTGTTTTATGGGCGTTTTAGCGTGTTTCCATTTTACCCATTTTAACATTTTTGGAGTGATTCCCTTTATTTTTTTAGACGTTTACCGGACAGGATTGATTATAAGTATAAAACCCATCAGCGATAACTGTTTCTTTAATATTATTTTTATCAACCGCTTGTACGGATATAAATACCGCGGGAACATCTATTTTTCCGTTATTAACACTTGATTTCGCTACAATAGGTTTTCCCCGCGCGAGATTTACCGCGAGCTCCACGGCTTGGCCAGCTAAAAGTTTAATTGGTTTATAAACTGTCATTGTCTGAACACCTGTTATTATTCTTTTACAAGCGACTAATTCCGCGTCTTGGCCGGTAACTAATATTTTTCCGGCTATACCCTCTTCAATCAGAGTTTGAATCGCGCCGCCCGCGGTCCCGTCATTAGAAGCAAGCACCGCGTCAAATTCATATCCATATTTGGTTATAGCGGCATTAACTATTCTTTTAGCATCTTCAGGTTTCCAGTCTTCCGCCCAATCTTCATGAATAACCTCAACCTGCCCTGTTTTAATATACGACGCTAAAACACTATCCTGCCCTTCTTTAAAAAGAAACGCATTATTATCCATTTTAGAGCCGTAAATCCTGATGATTCTAATTTTATTTTTAATAGGCAAAAGTTTTTCTATCAAATATTCCGCCTGAATCTGACCGACTTTGTAACCATCAAAAGTTATATAAAGTTCAGGAGATGAATCCATGATAAGACGGTCATACGCGATAACAGGAATCCCCGCGTCACTCGCCATGCGAACGGCTTTAGCCATGGCTTTACCGTTATGCGGAACTATAACAAGCACGTCCACCCCGCTTGAGATAAGAGCAGAAACATCTTGCAGTTGCCGCGCGTCATCGCTATTCGCCGCTTGAACCAACACACGCGCGCCAAGCTCTTCAGCCTTTTCCAAAAAAAATTTTTTATCATTCTGCCATCGCGCTTCTTTCAACGTGTCCATTGAAAGCCCTATTAAAATATCCTGTTTAATTTGTTTTTCTTTAAAATGCCCGCGATTTCCTAGCGCCAATACTAATCCTATTGAAAGGCTGAGTATAAATGAAACTATAACAAACGCCACGCGCATTTTCATATTTTATTTTTCTCCTTTTAAAAATCCGTAGGGTATTGGATATCAACGATTATCACGATCATGTTCATAAAAAATTATTTGCCAGCTAAAAAATATTATCATAACCAATCCGCATAAATACACAAACATATCTCCATAAACGGTATAAAAACTTTTTTTATCAATAATATTGATAACTCTATTCAATGTCCCCTCGACAAAAGTATCTTCACCTTTAGCATTAAGACGTTCCACGATATTCCCCTTAAAATCAATAAAACAAGAAACCCCGGTATTAGCGGCTCTAATCACAGGTCTTCTGTTTTCAACTGCGCGGAAAACTGACGCGATTAAATGCTGTTCTTGGGCGCTCGTTTTTCCAAACCACGCGTCATTGGTAATATTAATCAAAAAATCAGCGCCTTCTCTCGTAAACTCCCGCGCTATATACGGAAAAATATCTTCAAAACAAATCATAACCCCAAATTCATAAACATTCATCCATCTCATTATTGAATTATTTTCACCCCGCGAAGAGACGCGCGACTTTAAACGTATAAGCGTGTATTCATCTCCTCTGGCATATTCACCTATCGGTTTATCAATATACCTGCGCAAAAATGAAAGGTATTCTGTCAACGGGATATATTCCCCAAAAGGAACTAAATGGGTTTTATAATATTTTTCAGCAAATACGCCTCTCTCATCAAAAAACGCGGCGGAATTGTAATAAAAATTATTATCTCTATATACCATTCCCGTTAAAATAGGCGTACCGTATTCCTGCGCGAGTGTTTTCACTTCTACGGCAGATTCAAAATCATCAACAAGATATGGATACGCGGTTTCAGGCCAGACAATCAAACTCGCGGAATTATCTTTCATAATTTCACGAGTAAGATTAGTATATTTTTTTACTATCTCTTCAGCATATTTAATATTCCATTTATTCACCTGCGGAATATTTCCCTGCACGATAGTTACGCTTGGAGTGCCCACTTCATAATGTTTTTCATCCAATTTATACTGACCGTAAGCAAATACCATTAAAATAACAGCAAGAGTGAATACCATATGCCGAATCATATGTTTATAACGAATAATGTATTCGTAAAAAGCGATGTTAAACGCTACTAAGAAAAAAGACACGCCGTAACATCCCGTCAAATCCGCGATTTGGATAAATATAAGTTTTTTATACTGGGTATACCCCAAAAATCCCCATGGAAATCCGGTAAGAATATATCCGCGCAAAAATTCAATAGCTACCCACACAAAAGGCAAAATCAATAAATTCATGGAATATCTATTTAAAACGCCGGCAATATAAAAAAAAAGCCCGTAAAAAAGAGCTAAAATAATAATTAAAAAAATAGTGCCCGGAATAGTAACATTCGGAAGCCAATAAAGAAGTCCTCCAAAAAATATTATTCCCGCGATATATCCATAAACAAAACTTTTTTCAGGATTGACTTTTCTAATAGCTATAAATAACGGCACCAAGGCTATCCATGCCAAGAAGTCGTATCCAAAATTAGGAAACGCCAAAAAACATAAAACCCCTGAAAAAACTGAAAGTAAAATATTTATTAAATTTTTTTTCATTATAATAACTCCATCTATTTACGCGCGTGACTACTTCGCCAAAGAGTAGCGCGTTGTGAATCAAGCTATAAACCCAAAAACTACAATTCGCCATAACAAATAACACGAATCTCGTCGGATAAAAGGCGTAAAAAAATATAAAAAATGTTGCGGGAAGTAAAAATTTTTAAAAAATAAATGTAAAGCCCAGTATCCACGCGGGTTTTATTACAGAAGAGCGTCACTCGCGAGGGGCGGCAGAACAACTTAATCTATGGGACACTGAG
>JYNY01000408.1 GCA_000954095.1 Candidatus Omnitrophus magneticus
AGCAATTGGCAAAATATTAAAAAACATAAATATTTAAGATCTTTCTTGTTTTTGTTTTAGAGAAAGCAACATTTCATCAAGAACATTTTTAACTGGATAAAATGAAGTCACAGGGTATTTATATCTTTTTTCTTCACGTTCCATACACGCGTAGCTTACTAGATTTAACGCGCTGTCTTCTGTTGGAAAACTTCTTCGTATTTTAGTGGTCCGTTTTATAGAATCATTCAAATTTTCTATCCAATTTGTTGTATACAGCATCCTTCTTATTTGCCAAGGGAATTCTAAAAATGCAAATAATTTTTCACTAATTTCTTTGTCAAACATACGGTTCATTGATGGATATTTTTTGCTCCATTTTTCCACAAAAGTTTCTGTTTCTTTTAT
>JYNY01000409.1 GCA_000954095.1 Candidatus Omnitrophus magneticus
CGCTTTCCGAGGGAATGGTAAGATGGGGGCAAAAGGACACATAAAGGTTTATTACTAACCGCTTAGTGATTACAAATTTCTTATAGAGGAATCCATAGAGGCAGTCGCAGTAAAATTATTTTTTTAAAAGGAGGGCAAATGAGTATGGGTTTTGAGAAAATAAGAAAATCAGCATTAAAGGATGTCGCTGAATTTATGTGCGTGTCCGCGAGAACTGCTCCTAAGGCCAGAGGAACGGATAATTTAGTGATAATGATATTGGATGAAAGTGAAAAAGAAAAAATAATACAAAGGATGAAGAAGATATCGGAAAGAGATTCTAGGCCGTCTTTTTTGCGCGACGCGGGCAATATAGTTCACGCGGATTATATCGTTCTTATAGGTACTAAGTCTCAACCTTTGGGGCTTAACTGCGGATTTTGCGGAAAAGGAACATGTGAGGAATTAAAAAAAATAAAGGGCGTTTGCGCGATTAATTCTATGGATTTAGGAATCGCGATAGGGTCAAGCGTTAGTATTGCCGGAGCGTATCATGTTGATAACCGGCTTATGTTTTCTATAGGAAAAGCGGCGATGGAAGAAAATTTTTTTATAGAGAATGTTGCGCAGGCTATAGGTATCCCATTAAGTGCGACAGGGAAAAATCCTTTTTTTGATAGAACGTAGTCTTTTGGTTTAGCTAGAGAGATTCGCATTATTCGTTATAGCGAAATGCAGTTTTCCGGTTTAGCGGTTTTTCTGTAAAAATAAAAAACCCGCGAGTTTTATTCGCGGGTTTTTATTTTTACATCCTGAAATTTTCAGGGTAAAAAAATTATTTTACGGCTTCATCTTCAGGATACCAGAAAGTCGCGACACGCCAAAGCCCTCCAAAAAATTTAGATATCCCTCTTCCCATCCCATCTTTAGTTTTTTCAGTGCAAGAGGAATAAGCTGGTGTTCCTTTTGTTTCTGTTTCATTACAGCTTTTAGATACTTCAATATGACCGTATGTCATATCATCTAAACCTTTTGATAGGTTTTCTAGCGGCTTATTGACAGAAGCAAGCGCTGTAACGCTGAATAGAAAGAAACTAGCCATTAACAATACCATAACTTTTTTCATATTACACACCTCCATTTAAGTTTAATTTTATTTGAAGTATATATTCTGCGGAAATTATTGTCAAGAATTAACCCCGAAAATAAATTAGGCTTTTTTAAAGTATCTTTCGCGGGTTTGTTTTTATGCTTTAAAATTTTTACCTAGATTGTATGCTTTTCCCATAAATTTAGCGCATGTTTTTTTATCGAAATTCATAATGCCCGTAGCTGTAATTGTTTGGATTTTTACGCTCATGCATCCAAAAAATGCCTTCATAGCGCGTAATGAGCCGCCTATTGTCCCTAGAATATGTGAAAATGGGAACGGCGCGCCACATGATGTAATTAGAATTACGCTCTTAGGTTTAGGTGTGATTTGTTTCGGCCCTATTTGCGTCATTTTGAAAAAACTTACGCCCCTGTCAAAAAATTTTTTAGCGTCAGAAGTTACATTGCTAAAATATACAGGAGAAGCGAATACGATAATCTCAGATTCCCGCATTTTGTTTAAAATAAGTTCCATATCGTCTTTAATAACGCACTTTTGTGTTTCATAGCAAGACATACATCCTGTACATGGTTTTATATTTGAGTCATACAGATAAATTTTTTCAGATTCTATGCCTTGTTCTTTGAATCCTTTTAAAACATTATTCGTAAGATTATCTGTTACCTGATTTTTTCTTGGCCCGGCAAGTATTGCTAATATTTTCATATTTTTCTCCTGTTTTTTGTTTGAAAAAATAATTTTTTACAGCGAGAGTTACGGTGTTTACGGAAAAAATGTTATTTCGCGCGTAAGTTTTAACCAGAGCGCGTTAAAATTTTTTTCGCACGTGTTATGTCTTTTTTAATTTGACGTATAAGAAGTTCCTTGTCGGCGAATTTTTTTTCATCTCTTAATTTAGTTATAAAAAATATTTCAATATTTTTCCCGTAAAGTTTTTTCGAAAAATTGAAAATATGCGTTTCTATATTAGGTTCTTCACGTTTATGTTTTATCCCATAAAAAGTGGGTCTAAATCCTATATTCACGACAGCATCATAAAATTTTTCGTTAATATTTATTTTTGCCGCGTAGACTCCGGCAGGAGGGATAACTTCCTGATGCGGGTCAAGGTTTGCTGTAGGGAATCCCAGTTTTTTCCCGCGGGAATCTCCATGCACAACTGTTCCTAAAATAGAAACAGGCCTATTCAATAATACGCGCGCTTTTTTTAGTTTGCCACTACCTATAAGCGCGCGTAGCCAAGTACTGCTGATTTCCTTCTTGTATTTTTTAGCCGGAGAAACTTTATAAATTTTTATTCCGTAATGTTTTCCGATTTCGTTGAAAAATGCGACATCTCCTTGTTTATTGTGACCGAATTTAAAATTTTCTCCTATATAAACTTTTTTTGTGCTAAGAGGGATGAGTACCCGTTTAACAAAATCTTCCGGCGACATTTTAGCTAGAAAAGTGGTAAATTTTATAACAATAACCGCGTCTATTCCCATTTTGTCTAAAATTTGAAGGCGGTGTTTTAGTGACATTATGCGGGGACTCACTTTACTTTTAGAGAGTACGTTACGCGGATGCGGGTCGAATGTTATGATAACACTGTCGGAACCTTGTTTTTTGTATGATAAAATTTTTGAAATTACTTTTTTATGGCCGAGGTGCAGGCCGTCAAAAATTCCTATGGCAATTACCGGATTTTTTATGCCCGTTATATTTTTATATCCGTGAAACACTTTCATAGAATTTATTTTTTTCCATTGTTTTTAATTGGCTTGGAGTAAAAGATTTTGATAAATCAAAATTTCCGGATTTTAAACGCCTTAAGTCAGAGAGATACGCGCCGCATGATAATTTTTCTCCTATACTGACGGCAAGCCCGCGTATATAGGTGCCTTTACTGCATAAAACTTTGAAAATAATATCAGGAATTTTTATATCAATTATTTCTATTTCTTTTATGTGTATGAGTGATGGTTTTCTTTCAATAGCGATGCCTTTACGCGCGAGTTCATACAGTCGTTTGCCGTTGTGCCGTTTCGCGGAAAACATAGGCGGAATCTGCTCAATCTCGCCGACAAGTTCAAATATCGCTGAGAGTATTTCTTCATGAGTTGCTGTTACATTGCTTACGGATAAAATATTGCCTTCTATGTCGCCGGTGTCTCTTGTTTCACCGAGAGTGACACGGCATAAATATTCTTTATCATGATTTAAAAAAGTATCCGATAGTTTAGTCGCGTTTCCTAATAGGACAATTAAAAGCCCTGTGGCATTTGGGTCTAAGGTTCCGCCGTGCCCGGCTTTTTTAATACCGAAATGGTTTCGTATAAACGCTATTACATCATGGCTTGTCCAGTTTTTTTCTTTATCTATAGTAATGATGCCGTTAATAGTATCTTTGTCCGGTAATTCGTTGGCCATATTTTTTTATTTTTTGGGGTAATACTATTCGAGGTTTGTCTCGTAGAGGATTTATTTTTTTATAATTTTTTTGGCTTCTTTTAAAACCATTTCCTGTACTTCTTCAACTGTTCCTTTTATAACGCATCCTGATGCTCTCGCGTGTCCGCCTCCGCCGAAAAGTCCGGCGAGCCGGTTAACATCAATAGAACCTGAAGAACGGAAACTTACGCTGACTTTTCCGTTTTCCATATTGGGTTTTTCTTTAAAAAATATAGCGACTTCAACGCCCTTTATGGAACGAGGATAACTTATAAATTCATCGGTTGCCACGTCATTTATGCTTTCGCCGTCCCACATTTTACGAGTAAGCGTCATGTATGCTAAAGAAGAATTTTGTTCAATTGTTAAGGTTTGAAGGACTTTTCCTAAAAGGCGCATATGCGCAATGGATTTACTTTCAAATATTTTTGAAAAAATATTATTTGGTTTTATACCGTATGATATAAGCTCTCCGGCGATTTCATGAGTGGCCCGAGTAGTATTGTCATAATTAAACATGCCTGTATCTGTTATTATCGCGGAATAAATAGCTTTAGCTAAAAATAAATTCCAAGGTATTCCTAATTTTTTAACAATATGATAAATCATTTCTCCTGTGGAGCTTGCCGTAGATTCTACCCAATTTATTGTTCCAAAAAAATTGTTGCTGATATGATGGTCAATATTAATTAAAAAATCGCATTGTTCAATTTGACGGATAATGGCGCCGGTTCTTTCTTTTACAGGGCAGTCAACAATAACCGCGCTTTTGGGACGGAATGTTTCAGGAAGAGCGCTGTAAATAGGCGCGCCTTCGCATAAAAAATGTAAATTATCAGGCACAACATCCTGATTTAACATAATAACGTTTTTCCCCAAACTTTTGAGTATGTGAAAAACCGCTATTTGACTACCTATGGAATCTCCTTCCGGATTTATGTGTGAAGTTATAATAAAATCATCGCGTTCCTTAAGCGCCTGTACAATAGAATCAATGCCGTTAAAATTCATTCGGTTCTCCTTGTCCATTATCCTCTAATGATTGTTTCAATTCCGGATTTTCTTTTTCAATTTTTTCAAAAAGTTCATCAATGCCTTGGCGGTATGTTTCAAATTTGTCTTCTGTGAAAATTAGTTTAGGCATATATTTCAATTTTATTTTTTGCGCTATATCCCAGCGGATATGTTTAACATTTATTTTTAAAAGCCGGTCTATTTTTTCTTTAATAATTTCGTCTTTTTCAGGAGTTGTGTAAAAAATTTTTGCGATGCTTAAATCTTTTGCCGTGTCTACTCCGGTTATAGTAAGGTGGTTTAAAAGATCAATGTCTATGTCATTTTGCAGAATAAGGGAAACTTCTATCATAATTATTTTATTAATACGGTCCATTCGGCTCATATAAACCTCTTCTTCCTTTCAAATTATTTTTGATTTCGCGTCCGCGGGGGAAAAATAGCAGAATCATAAAAAATGATAATAACAAAAACATTGATAGCAGTCGAGATAAAAAGTAATAGATGATTTCACAATTTGGCGCAATCTATGGAGAATAATGTTTATTTTTTTATTTTACTGCGGCCGTATCGAGAGTTTTAAAAACTAAAACCAGCGCAAAATATTTTTTAAGGCGTGGTATGTCAAAATTAGGGGCGTTGACAAGAGCGGGATGTTTTGGTATCATTATCCCTCTATTATATCTAGAGGGTGAAGATTATTAGAAAATAATAAAAAATACTAGGAGAAAAAATGTACGCGATAATAGAACTTAATGGAGAACAGATTAAAGTTGAAAAGAATAAAGTTTTTACTGTTAATAGGCTTAAGGTGGAAACAGGAAAAGAGGTTAAAGCCGATAAGGTGTTATTCGGTAAGGACGGCGATAACTATTATATCGGAACTCCTTATGTTACAGGGGCTTATGTTGATTGCGAAATATTGCGTGACACAAGGGCAAAAAAGGTTATAGCGTTTAAATACAGAGACAGAAAAAGTTCTCAATCAAAAAAAGGGCATAGGCAGGATATTACTGAATTAAAAGTTAAAGATATTTGTTTAGCTAAAAGTTAATATTTTTCATAACAGGTATATTTTTTTATTTAGTTAGGAGATTATTTATGGCGCATAAAAAAGGACAGGGAGCATGTCGTAACGGTAGAGATTCTATCGGGCAAAGACTAGGTGTAAAAACTTATGGCGGAGAAAAAGTTACTGCTGGAAGTATCATTATTCGGCAAAGAGGAAGTAAATTCAAACCCGGGCTTAATGTGGGTGTAGGAAAAGATGATACTCTTTACGCTAAGATAGACGGTATTATTAAATTTGTGAATAAGAAAGTTGTGCATGTAGTTTCAGAATAACATGCTTATCGACTCTGCTAAGATTTATGTTCAGGCCGGCACAGGCGGAAACGGTTGTAATAGTTTTTTTAAAGATATTTTCAATCGTAAGGGTATTCCTGACGGCGGGAATGGCGGTGACGGCGGAAACGTTGTTTTAATCGGAGATTCCAACCTTCAAACACTTCTAGATTTTAGATATAATCAGCATTATAAAGCCGAAGATGCGGGGCATGGCGGCTCAAATCATAAACAAGGAAGAAGAGGCAAAGACCTTGTTGTCAAAGTTCCACCCGGTACGATTATTAGAGATGAGGCAAATGGGCTTTTGATAAGAGATATAGCAAAAGCAGGCGATAGTGTTATTGTCGCTCGCGGAGGTTCCGGCGGGAAAGGCAATACTAAATGGCGAGAGGCTTCTCATGGTGCTTTTGGAGAAGAGAGGACGCTTCTTTTAGAGCTTAAACTCGTCGCGGACGCGGGAATAATAGGCTTGCCGAACGCGGGTAAGTCAACTCTTGTTTCAAAAATTTCAAATTCGCATACTAAAATAGCGGATTATCCATTCACTACAAAAAGCCCAAATCTTGGGGTTGTAAAATTTCATGATAACGCGTTTATTATCGCGGATATGCCGGGTCTTATAGAAGGCGCTCATTCAGGTAGAGGTTTGGGTGACAAATTTTTAAAGCATATAGAACGGACAAGTGTTTTGGTTCATTTAGTTGATATGTGCCCGATTGACGGGACTGATCCTATAGAAAATTATAAAAAAATAGAAAATGAAATTAAGCTTTATAGCAGTGTGTTGTCGAAGAAACCTAAAGTGGTAGTAGCGGGGAAAATGGATTTATCAGGTGCTATGGATGCCTTAGCGCGATTCAAGAAAAATATAAGGAAAAAAGTTATTCCTATATCAGCGTTAAATAATGAAGGGTTGGACTCTCTTGTCATAGAAATTTATGGGAAAGTGAAAAATGCCAAGGAAAAATCCGAAGAGAATAACAGTTAAAGTAGGCACAAAAGTTCTTACTACTAAAACCAATGAAATAGATATTGAGTCAGTATCTAGGATTGTGGAACAAACTTCTTTATTATTGGCAAAAGGCATAGAAGTTATAATTGTTTCGTCAGGCGCTATTGGCGGGGGGCTTGGTATTCTCGGCATATCCCGCAAAAATAAATCTCTTTCTGAACTACAGGCAATCGCTAGTATCGGCCAGCCTTATTTAATGAATATTTATAGTACTCTATTCCAAAAAAAAGGATATAAAACAGGTCAGATTCTTTTAACCCAAGAAGATTTTAATGATAGAAAAAGATTTTTGAATATACGATATACTTTAAACACGCTTTTTCAATATAAGGCTGTTCCTATAATAAATGAGAATGATTCAGTTTCTAATGAAGAGATAAAGTTCGGCGATAATGACAGGCTTTCGTCTCTTGTCGCGGATATATCTGTCAGCGATATGCTGATAATACTTACGGATGTTGAAGGCGTTTATGATGATAATGGGAAAGTAATTCCGCGCGTTGAGATAGACGAAGATATAAAAAAATATTGTAAGGGAAAAGGCAGTGAAGAGAGTACAGGCGGAATGGCGACTAAAGCAAAATCTGTTTTGTCTGCCGCGCGAGCCGGTATTGACGCGGTAATCGCGCCCGGGCGCCGTGAAAATGTTATTTTGGATATTGTTTACGGCCGGGAAATAGGAACATTTTTTCCAGCTTGCGATAATAAAATAACAGCCCGTAAAAGGTGGATAGCTTATTCAATAAAACCTAAGGGAAGAATTATTATTGATGACGGCGCGGTTTTGGCTGTGAGAGATAAAAAGAAAAGCCTTCTTCCGAGCGGAGTTTTAAAAGTTGAAGGCATGTTTTCAGAAGGAAGTGTAGTTGAAATTGTTTCTAAAAATAATCAGGTTGTTGCTAGAGGTTTAATAAATTATTCATCAGAAATTATTGATCAAATTAAAGGTTGTCAATCTTTGGCTATTGAGAAACTTCTTGGATTTAAGGATTATGATGAATTAGTTCATAGGGATAATTTAGTTGTTGTTGAGTAGTATAGGCGGGAGAGAGACGTTTCGTGTACCCGCTATTTTTCTGTAAAATCAGGCGGTTTTTTTATGACAAATCATGAAAAGATGAAAAGTTTTACGGCGCGCGCGAAAGAAGGCGCGAGGGAACTGGCGATACTTTCAACTGAAAGAAAAAATAGAGTTTTAATTCAGATGGCAGAGAGTATCAATTCTTCAAAGGATATGATTAAATCTGCTAATAAAATTGATATGGAAAAAGCCGTGAAAACCGGAAAAAATAGTGCGTATCTTGAACGGCTTACGTTGAATGACAAAAGAATAGACGCTATGTCAAGCATGATGAAAGATGTGGCGTGTTTGCCTGATCCTGTCGGTGCTATAATGGAAACGATTCTAAGGCCGAACGGGTTACGGATAGATAAAGTGAGAGTGCCTATCGGAGTAATTGGTATAATTTATGAATCGCGTCCGAATGTTACAGCGGATTCAGCGGCGCTTTGCCTTAAATCGGGTAACAGCGTTATCCTGCGCGGCGGCAGTGACGCGATAGAATCGAATAAGGCTATTTATACTGCCATGCGTTTAGCAGTTGTAAAAGAGGGGATAAATGAAGGTGTTTTTCTTCTTATAGAAGACACATCACGCGAACTCGTGGATGAGATGCTCGCGGCTTTATATGGGATTGATCTCATAATGCCTCGCGGCGGAGAATCTTTAATAAATGAGGTTTCTAAAAAATCTAAAATTCCGGTGATTAAGCATTACAAAGGGATATGCCATGTTTATGTTGATGAATACGCGGATTTTAAAATGGCGGAAGAAATATGTTTTAACGCGAAAGTTCAGAGGCCCGGAGTTTGTAACGCTATGGAGACTATGCTTGGACAGGAAAAAAAGGCTTTAGATTTTTTGCCTGATATGGTAAATCGTTTTATAAAAGCGGGAGTAAAAATTAAAGCCTGTGAAACTGCCAGAAAAATATTAGCAGGCAGAGGGTTTTTAGTAGAATCAGCGCGGGATTCTGATTTTGCCACAGAATATTTGGATCTTATTCTAAATGTGAAAATTGTGAAATCAGTGGACGAAGCGATAAAACATATAAATACATTCGGTTCAAATCATTCGGATTCGATCTGTCCGTCTGACAAAAAAAATGCTGAAAAGTTTACAAAAGAAGTTGACTCCGCGGCAGTATATGTTAATGCGTCTACACGTTTTACCGACGGCGGAGAATTTGGGAAAGGCGCGGAAATAGGGATAAGTACTGATAAACTTCACGCGCGCGGCCCAATGGGGCTTGAAGAACTTACGACTTATAAATATATTGTTCATGGGAATGGTCAAATAAGGACGTAACAATATGGTTAAGGCGGGGAGCCGTATAGGCATTTTAGGTGGAACGTTTAATCCTGTGCATAACGGGCATTTAGTTCTGGCGGAGGAATGTTTAAATAAGTTGTCTTTAGATAAAGTGTTGTTCGTGCCCGCGCATACTCCTCCTCATAAAACTATTGAAGGCGATGTCTCGGCGAGTGACAGGTTGAAAATGTTAAGGCTTGCCATGCCATTAAATGATAGCCGTTTTGAAATATCTGATTATGAAATAAAACAAAAACGAGTGGTATATACCATTGAGACAGTTGAGTATTTTCAGGCTATTTATGGCGTGTCTTCAAAAATATTTTTTATAACAGGCGCTGATTCCGCGGGGACTCTTTCTTCATGGGAAAAAATCGATAAGCTTTTGGAAGTAGCTGTATTTGTTATCGCGTCCCGACCCGGCTGGGATATAAACGTTTCTTTGGATAAAAAATATATTGGGAAAGTTTTAAATCTAGAGATACCGTATGTTGATATTTCTTCTATCTTGGTGCGCGAACGCGTGAAAAACGGGGAAACAATAGAAAAATTTGTTCCGCAGCTTGTTGCCGAATATATTTATGAGAATGGTTTTTACAAGCATAATAGCGGTATAACGTCGCATAACTGGGTATGCTCTAAGTGTGTAGATAATAAAATATAATTAACATTTTAAAAATAGAGGGGGAAAATTAAACAATGAAAGCTGTAATTGATAAGGAAGCTTGTATAGGGTGCGGGTTATGCGTTCAGATTGCGCCTAGCGTTTATAAAATGGATGGTGAAAAAGCAGTTGTATCTGGCCAACAAATCGCGCAGGCAAATTTGGAAGACGCGCGTACCGCAATGGATCAATGCCCTGTCGCGGCGATAACGATATCGTGATATGATTTTTTAACATTTAATTTAAAATTGTTTTCAGCCGTTTTTGCGGGTTCTCAATTGACTGTCTGGAAAAAGTAAATACTAAGCGATTGATAATTGGCACAGTCATTCCCGCGGGGTCAAAATTTTACGAAATAAAAATTTTGACAGAAAATAGAAAATCTAAATTAAAAATTCAAGCCCAAAAAATGGGTAGCGGGAATGACTGGATGCGGGGTTTTAAACATTACACGGAAATATCGCTAACCGCTTAGTGATTATAAAAAATATATTCAATTTGGAGTGTTTAATTTTATGAACGAAGAAAAAATATTAGAGCCTGTTGAAAAAATACGGCCTAAATATCGTTTTAAAAATAAATTTGTTATATTCTTCGCGGTCTTATTAGTTTTATATTTTGGTTTTGTAAACCCGCGCCGCGTCACGCCTGTTTTAGTATATCACTCTATAAGCGATATCGATAATACTTTGAATGTTTCTCCTGAAAATTTTGAACGACAAATGAAATTTTTAAAAGAAAATGGATATCACGTGATATCTTTGGATGAATTTATCCGTTATATGAGAGAAGGAAAAAGATATATACCCAAAACAGTTGTTATAACTTTTGACGATGGATACGTGAATAATTATATTAACGGGTATAACGTTTTACTTAAATATAATATGCCTGCCACTATATTTTTAGCTACAGGACATATAGGTAAAGACAAAGATTATTTAACTTGGGATGAGATTATTTTGATGAATAAAAATAAGGTTTCGCCGGGTGCTCATACAAGAAATCATGTGTATCTTCCAAGTTTATCCGACAGGCAATCTTTGATAGATGAAATAAAGGGTTCGAGAGACGATATAAAAAATAACACTGGTATAGACGCGTTATATTTTTGTTATCCAACTGGCGGCTTTACGGAAGAAATTAAAAATATAGTTAAATCTGCGGGGTATCTCGGCGCTTGTACTACCAATAGAGGCCTTGACCGTTTTAATAAAGATATTTATGAGATAAAAAGAGTGAAGGTAACTAATTCCGATACAACTAAGCCGTTTCATTTTAGAGCGAAGTTATCCGGGTTTTATAATGTTTTCAGAAGCCCGCGGTCTGGATATTGATGCGGCATAAACCGAAATACTATGGAGGAATAAATATGAAATTTAATCTTCGATACGATACAAAATATCTTGATGGTTTTGTCAGTCCAAAAGAAATGGACAGTATATGGCCCGAGATACAAAAATCTCAAGGGTATTTAACAGCTAGAAATGGACAAGGAAAAGAATTTTTAGGATGGCTTGATTTGCCGAAGAATATTGATGTGAATATGGTTAGAGATATTGAAGAAACCGCTCAAAAGTTACGCGTTAACGCGGATGTTATAGTCGTTATAGGTATAGGCGGGTCATATCTGGGCGCTAAAGCCGTGGTTGAAATGTTACAGCCTGAATTTGGCGAGAAAAAAATTATTTTCGCGGGACATAATCTTTCAGCGCAGTATATTGCTGAATTATTAGAATTTCTTAAAACAAAAGAAGTCGCGATAAATGTAATATCAAAATCAGGAGAAACAACAGAACCCGCGGTGATATTCCGTGTTTTGGAAAATTTTATGCGCGGGAAATACGGCAATGACGAAATTAAAGACAGGATTGTGTGTACTACTGACGCGAAAAAAGGATTGTTAAAAAAGATAGCGGAAGCAAATGGATATAAAACATTTGTTATTCCGGATGATATAGGCGGTAGATTTTCGGTTTTGACTCCGGTAGGGCTTTTACCTATTGCCGCGGCAGGTATAAATATATGGAATTTTATAGCAGGCGCGCGAACCGCGCGAGAGGCTCTTGAATCCGGCACTTTAGATACAAACATAAGTTATAAATATGCCGCGGTAAGAAATATTTTATACAGAAAAGGAAAATGTATTGAGGTGTTGTCAAATTTTGATTATCGGTTACATTACGCGGCAGAGTGGTGGAAACAGCTTTTTGGAGAAAGTGAAGGCAAGGAAAATAAGGGCATATTCCCGGCTTCATGCGATTTTACTACGGATTTACATTCAATGGGGCAGTTATTACAGGACGGGGAGAGAAATATATTTGAGACCTTTTTAATTGTTGAGAAAGAATTAAATGATATTGAAATTCCTTTTGCTCCAAAAGATTTAGATAAACTTAATTATCTCACAGGTAAAGAAATAAGTTTTGTTAATGAGCAGGCGTATAAAGGAACTTCGGAGGCGCATTTTGAGGGCGGCGTTCCAAACTCCGCTATAATATTGCCGAATAAGACAGATTTTTCTATCGGAGAGTTGTTTTATTTTTTTGAGAAGGTAGTAGCGATTTCAGCGTATACGTTGGGAGTTAATCCTTTTAACCAGCCGGGAGTTGAAGCGTATAAGAAAAAAATGTTTATGCTTTTAGGTAAAAATTTATAAAAAAACATAAGGAGGCGTGTTATGTTTGATCGAGGAGACTCCAATGATTGGAAAGATTTGCTAGAGGAAGGGAAAAGCTATTTTAGTCTTGTGAAACAAGAACTTGCTTATAAAGGAAAAGATGTTCAAGAAGAATTAAAAGATCAGATATGTCAGCACTCTCAATCGGGAGTAGGTTATTTATTAAAAGCGTTTCTAGCTTTTAAAAATGCGGAGGCCGGACGCGAACAAGAAAATTTCGTTCATGTATTGAGTCTTAAATATCTTAAAGAACGAGCTGTGAAAATAGATAAGGCTTTTAAGGATATTGAGGCGGTGGAATTGGATTATATACTTTCAGATGAAAGATTTTATAAAAGCGGAAGATTAGATTTAAGGCTTCCTACTCTTGAAGACGCGAAGATAAGCAGTAAAATTTTATTTAAAACATGCCGCTTGGTTTGTAAAAAGATAGAAGGCAAATTCGATCTTTCTAAAAAGGAAATGAAGGAATAATTTTTCGTAGGTGTAAAAAAAAATTGTAAATACTAAGAGGTTAGTAATAAACATTTCTGTGTAATTTTAAAGACCCCATCTTGTTTTTTCGTACCGTGTTGCGGCACGGGGTAAACGAGAGCGGGAATCCATAATGGTTTTATAATATTTTAACATATATAGCTTCCTGATTTCTCGGAAGAACAACGTTAATAGTCAAGTTTGCAATTACCATCCGTTTAGTGAATACAAAGTTTTTCGTTTCTAGTCATTATTTCCAAATCATGAATACATTATTTTTTAATACTACAGACGCTATAATTAAACTTTATATCCTTATATTTTTTGGATATATTCTTTACCGCGTGAAATTAATAGACGATAATTTTTCTGATAAGTTAAGCGTGCTTGTTGTTAATATTATTTTTCCCGCCCTTATAATTTCAAAAATAATAAAAAGTTTTAATCCTGACGCGTATCCTATGTGGTGGATTATGCCGCTTTGGGCAATGGTTTTTTGTGTCACGGGTATGGCTTTGGGATATTTTGTTTTTTCTTGTTTGAAACAACCCCATTCCAAGCGCGAGTTTATCTCTGCCGTAGGGTTTCAGAATTCAGGGTATTTGCCTATGAATCTGATTTTGTTTTTATTTTCAGGGTTGGAAAAAGATAAATTTTTGATTTATCTTTTTCTTTTTCTCGCGGGGTTTAATGTTTTAATGTGGTCATGGGCACCTGTGTTTTTAACTGCCGGAAAAAGAAAAGTTTCAAAGAGAGAATTATTTATTAATCCTGCTTTGTGGGGGACAGTCTTTTCAGTGATATGGGTTTTATTTTTTGGAAGGGATACTATTCCAAAATTGATTTTGGAACCGATTGAACAAATAGGAAATATGGCTTTTCCTCTTACTATGATTACGTTAGGCGCGTATTTAGCGATGCATAGCGCTATTATTCCTAAACAGAAGCTTTTAGTCGTGTCGGCGGTTCTAGTGAAACTGGTGCTTTTCCCGTTAGCTATTTTTTTATTTTTGTGGTTTTTCCCATTTTCTAAGGATTATAGAATTTTTCTTTTTATAGAAGCTATAATGCCAAGCGCGGTTTCTCTTGTGTTTATAGGCGCGTATACCGGTTCGGACAATAAATTTTTAAGTAGTGTTATTTTTTATAGCCACGCGCTTAGTGTTATTACTATTCCGTTATGGATGAAATTTTTCTCTAAATTTTTTTAGCAGATGTCGGTATGTAATAAAAAAGCCATAAGTATTTTGAATTTTTATTTTGCAAAAATATGATATGCATGGTATACTATATTGTAGTTAGCAAGTGATAAAGAAAGAAGTGGTTGGTATTATTTATAAAGTTTTTTAGCTTGCGCATATAAAAGTTTTTTTAATAAGGAGTTACAGTCATGAGGAATATATATGTTAGAGATATAAAAATTTTATTTTTATTAATAATTTATATTGTCAATATGAATCATTCAGGGTTTTGTGTTGATGAAGTAAAAGGTGTTAATTCTAATTCTAAATTTTTGAATAGGCTGGCTAATAAACAGAATGCTCTTATGTGTTTGGGAACAATAACTTTGCCATTGAATAATGTTTTTCAAAAAGAAGAATTGTTTACAAGTGATAATAAAATTGAAAAGGATTTATTGAGTCCGCCTAAAACTAAATACGCGGAGCGGCTTGAATCTAAGCTTATTGATTTGGTTAAATGTTCGGTGAAAGATATTGGATGCGGTATTTATAGAGGAGCCGGCACTTTTGTTCCTAATGCGCTTATTCCTGAATCTAAAGCTGAAAAAAAATCTGCCGTAATTTCTGCTAATAAAAATTTAAAATGAATTTTCGTTTATTCCTTCCTGAGTAATTTGTCCTAGTAGTATCATATTGTTTTTCGCGATATTTATCTGGTTTGTTATTGACAAAATTTTTGTCTCTTTTTCCGCCTCAGTAAGATATTCTATATCATATTTACATTGATTATTTATGAATTTCAGCCATTCATTTAATATTTTTAAAGTGTCTGTATTTTTATAAGCGTTTGAAGCAATTGCGACTTTTAACATGCGGAAATAGGCTTCAATTGTGGTAAGCGCGGATGTGTTTAGTTCAAATATTCTTTCGAGAGTCCTCTGGTTTATCTCTGTTGATTTGTTTATATCATTCGGTAATGTTTCACCTTGAGCAATAATATTATTTCGAAGTTCAAATAATTGGTTTATATGTTTTAATTGAATTTTATCTAGGGCTATAGCGAATGGGCAAACTGTTAATAATAAAACGATAATTATTGTGTATTTTAATATTATTTTCATTGTTAGAACACCTTTTTTAAATAATGAATCTATGTAAATTATACCTGTTTATTTCTAGAAGACAAAAAAGATGTGTAATTTTGTTGCTGTAGCCATTAAGATTTTAGAAAAGGCGGTTTTAATTTTAAAGTTGAGTTAAAAATTGAGAATGAGATATAATAAAAATAGTTTCGTGGTATTTATTATTTTTTTTGACAATAACAGCTAGGAGAAAAAATGCCTGAGAAATTATTGACGCTGGAAGAATTATCATTATACTTGGGGATAAAAGAGAAAAAAATTTTATCTCTTATGGATGAAGGTGTTTTGTCCGCTTATCATTTGGGCGGGGATTATCTGAAATTTAGAAAAGAACAAATAGATGCCATGAAATCAGAAATTGAATCTCATATAGAAGATTGTGATAAGCTCCCAAAAAGTTCCGCGCGTCCTAAATTGCATGCTAGGGGTGTAGCCCAAAAAGGCCAAGCAACAATAAAAGATTGGTTTAGCGATTTCTTTTATTTTTATGATTTTTACATAATATCCGCTTTAATTTCTACTCTGCTAATTTTTATTATCATAAAGGGATAGTTCTATATTCTTTGATTTTAATTCTATATTTTAGATTTTCTGCCGGAACTTTTGCGGAACAACTGTTTTTGTAAAAATACGTCCCATGTTGTTTGCCCATCTGTTCTTAATGGGATTTTCTCGGGTAAAAAAAGAAGAAGTAGATTTATATTTAATTTTGTGTAAAATATTAGGGCTATAGGTGATTGTCTCGCGCTGGTATTTTGCTCGGCATTTGTCGGGTTTAAGATAACGGCCTTAACAAAATTTAAAGACGGAGGAATATATGTCAGGACATAATAAATGGGCTAGTATCAAGCATAAAAAGGGCGCTCTTGACGCTAAAAGAGGTAAACTTTTTACTAAAATTATAAGAGAAATGACTGTAGCGGCAAGAGAAGGCGGCGTAAATCCTGATGGGAAACCACGGTTAAGGCTGGTTATTCAAAAAGCAAAAGAAGCCAATATGCCCGCGGATAATATTGAAAGAGCGATTAAAAAGGGTACAGGCGAATTGGAAGGCGCTACATTTGAGAATGTTTCATTTGAAGGATATGGCCCAGCCGGAACAGCTATTATTGTTGAAGGTATATCTGATAATAAAAATCGTACTACTAGCGAAGTTCGCAGTATTTTTACAAAAAGCGGCGGGAATATGGCCGGCGCGGGTTCTGTATCATTTCAATTTACAAGAAAAGGTGTATTTTTAATTAAAAAAGAAGGATTGAAAGAAGAAGATGTTATGTCTATCGCGATAGACGCGGGCGCTGATGATTTTTTAGTTGAGGAAGAAAATTTTCAGGTTACATGTTTAGCCGGAGATTTTGATAAAGTAAGGACTGCGTTATTAGAAAATAAAATTAAAGTAGAATCAAGTGAACTTAGCATGCTTCCGAATAATAGTATGAAAATTAATGATCTTGAGACCGCTAAGAAAATTTTGACGTTAGTTGATGAGTTGGAAGATAATGATGATGTTCAGAATGTTTATTCAAATTTTGATATACCGGATGATATTTTAAAACAGATTGAAGAATAATATTGAGAAGTCCGGTCAACGAGGGGGAAAAAGATTTCGTGATAATACTTGGAGTTGACCCCGGCTTATTAAAAACGGGATATGGAGTAATCAACGCGGAAAGCCGGACAAAATTAAAATTGATTGAGGCCGGTGTGATACGAACGTCGCCGTCAAGTGGAATTTCCGCGAGAGTTACTGATATTTTTAATAATCTTTCTGACATTATAAAAGAACATCATCCTTCCGCGCTTGTTTTAGAAAAAATTTATTCCCATTACGCGCATCCCGCGACTAGTATTTTAATGGGGCACGCGCGAGGAGTTGTATGTCTTGCCGCCGGTGTAAACCATATAAGGCTTGTTAATTATGCCGCTACTAGAATTAAAAAAGCGGTCACTGGTAATGGCCGCGCTTCTAAAATTCAAATTCAACGTACAGTAAAAGCTATTCTTAATTTAAACACATGTCCTAAATATAACGATATAACTGATGCCCTTAGTATGGCTATAAGTTTAGTTTATATAGAGGGTGTTCCAAAACATGTCCTAACTTCCGCGGGAAATAGTCCGCGTTTATTTGAAAAAATAACAAAAGGCAATACGCAATGATTTCCAGAATATCAGGGAAAGTCGTAACCCAAAAAGAATCCGCCCTTATCATAAATAACGGAGGGATTTTTTATGAAGTTTTTGTTCCGCCGGCAGTAATAAAATCTCTTGAACACGGGAAAAAAACAGAGGGCGAAGTTGAGCTTGTAACGTATCATTATTATCAGATGGAACCTTCGCGCGGGGTTCCTGTTTTAATAGGATTTGAAAACGAAATTGAAAAAGAATTTTTCGAAAAATTTATCACTGTTTCCGGGATCGGCCCGAAAGCCGCGTGTAAAGCTCTTGTGGAGCCTTTCTCCGTTACTGCGGGAGCGATAGACAGAGGCGATATAAATTTTTTAAAAAAACTTCCCGGTATCGGAGAGCAGAGGGCGCGTCTTATAGTGGCTAAATTGCAGGGTAAAGTAGCGAAATACGGGCTTATAAGAGATGAACATCCTGATAGCGCGAAGGGAAGTGAAGATTATAGAGAAGAGGCGCTGATAATTTTAACACAGCTTCAATATAAAAGGTCTGAAGCCGAAGATATGATAAAGAAAGCGATGGAACGTAATCCTAAAGTAAAAACATGTGAAGAGTTGTTGAGTGAAGTTTATAAACAGAAAAAAGTTGTGGTAGTTTGATTCATATAACTATCCGTTCTAGAAAATTAATAGATGTAAAATAAAAGCATTAAGTCGCGGATAAAAGGAATCATAAAATTATGGAATACGGTAAAAGAGAAAAATTTGTTGATAAAAGTGAAGAGCTCGTGGGCACTACGGGGACGGAACAGGATGACGAGTCTATTATCAATTTAGCGTTAAGACCTGAATTATTATTAGATTTTGTCGGGCAAAAAGAAGCGATTGAAACATTGGATATCGCGTTAAGAGCCTCAATAAAGCGTGAAGAACCTTTGGAACATATTTTGTTTTCCGGGCCGCCGGGGTTGGGAAAAACGTCTCTCGCGCATATTATCGCTAATGAAAAAGGTACTAGAATTGTTTCCACAAGCGGGCCCGCGATTGAGCGCGCCGGAGATTTAGTCGGTATCCTTACTAATTTGGAACACGGAGATATACTTTTTATTGATGAGATACATCGGCTTTCTAAAGTTGTGGAAGAATTTATTTATCCTGCTATGGAAAATTTTCAGATAGATTTTTTAGTGGATAAAGGACCTTACGCTAAAGCGGTAAAATTTAACTTGAAACCTTTTACTTTGATTGGAGCTACAACAAGGTCCGGGCTATTAAGCGCGCCATTACGGGACAGATTCGGTATGAATGTTCATCTTGAGTTTTACGCGGCCTCAGATTTATCCCTTATTGTTAAACGTTCAGCGGCGCTTTTAAATATTCCTATAAATGAGGATGGCGCTTTTGAAATCGCGAAAAGGTCTCATGGAACCCCGCGAATAGCTAATAGACTTTTACGGCGTGTGCGCGATTGGGTGCAGGTTAAAGATATAGAGAGTATTGATAGAGAAAGCGCTAAAGCGGCGTTAACAAATCATGGTGTTGATGAATACGGGCTTGGCAGGCTTTCAAGAAGATTTCTTGAAACAATATATTCTTCATATAACGGCGGGCCCGCGGGAATAACAGCTATTGCTTCATCGCTCAACGAAGAAGTGGACACGATAGAAGATGTTATTGAACCTTATCTTTTAATGATAGGTTTTATAAGGCGTACATCGCGTGGCAGGGAACTCACTGATGAAGGATATAAATATCTAGGGAAAACAAGTAAAGTTGTGAAGGAGTTATTTTAACCCAAAATATTAGGCTATTTGAGGAAACGCAGTGTTCGGGTTGAAGGCAATGGAGTTTCTATGCAAATTTTAGGAAAATATTTTATTCTTATAGGGATTTTTTTTATAGGCGCGGGAATATTTTTTTTATTAGGTGGAAAAATTACATGGCTCGGCAGGCTTCCCGGCGATATTATGATAAAAAAAGAATCGTTTAGTTTTTACTTCCCGTTCACAAGTTGTTTGTTAGTCAGCGTAATAATCACTATTCTTTTAAAAATATTTTTTAAAAAATAAAAAAGAGTAAAAAATGTTTAAAGCGGCGCGGTATTTGTTTATTTTAGCGAAGAATAAAATTGTTTGGCTCAGCCTTTTAATAATTTTGCTTGCGGCAGTTTATTGGGTTTATTTTTCGTTATCATATTTTTATGAGATTAATTTTTTGGAAAAAGAAAATTATAAAAAATTTTTTATAAGGGTGCGAGTTGACAGCGGGAAAAAAGAAGTTTCAGTTTCTGCGGATAATCTATTGAGGGTGAGGGATGGTCTTACGGGAAGCCTTTTGAAAATAGTTGAAAGTCCCGGTAAAACAATTGTTTTTTCTCAGGAAGATTCAGGGATTAAAGTTGACGACACTATTTTTCAGGCAACAATCCTATATCTTTCTTTGAAGCCTGAAGGGACGATATATATCGGGAAAACAGCGTATAGAGGCGATTTCAAAATAATTAAAGGAGAAGACGGCCTAAATATAATCAATATGGTTGAAATTGAAGATTATTTAAAGGGTGTTGTTCCTTGCGAAGTAAGCGCGTTATGGCCAATGTCCGCGTTAAAAGCTCAGGCGATAGTTTCACGGAGTTACGCGGTAAGCCAAGCCTTACGCAGAAAAAATAAAGAGTATGATTTGGCGGCTGATACATATTCTCAAGTTTACAAGGGAAAAGACGCGGAACAATGGAGAGCGTTAAGGGCAGTTCGTGAAACAAGGGGAGATATTTTAACTTTTAATAATAGGGTGCTTCCTGCTTATTTTCATTCATGTTGCGGCGGGCACACGCAGGATATTACCCGTGTGTGGGGAGAAGAAAAGATATCGCCTCTTAGCGGTGTTGAGTGTCAATGGTGCAGATGGATGCCTCATTTTAGATGGCAGACACGTGTGCAAGAGGACAAGATGATTATTGGTTTAAACGAGAAGGGATATGATATTTTAAGTATTCAGAATATTTCTATTGGAGATCGTGATGATTCAGGAAGGGTTTCATTTTTTAATTTAAATACAGATAAAGGCCTTATTAAAATTGATGGTATGGATTTCGCCAATATTGTTGGCAGGCGTTTTATTAAAAGTCTTAACACGCAGGTAAAAAGTTATCCGGGGTATTATTATTTCAGCGGATATGGTTGGGGGCATGGCGTAGGAATGTGCCAATGGGGCGCGTTCGGCCTTTCTCTCAGGTGGAGTAACACGGAAGATATTCTAAAAATTTATTATCCGGGAGCGGGAATAGATAAACTGTGGGGTGTTATAGGCGGCGAGCAACGCGAACAAGAAACAAAAAAGAAAGAAGCATCTCTAGAGAAAAAGAAAAAATACCGTAGATTTTTTATTTTCCCGTTGCCGTATGTTATGAAATAATTTTTTAGGAGTTTTATCATTTTCGCGATAGAGGCTGTGCCGCGATTAGAGCTATATTTTTGAGTTTAATAATTTATATTGTGGAGAAATTTTATGAATGATATCAAAGCTATATTTTTTGATTTAGGGAATGTTATCGTAAGATTTGATTTTAATATTCTTGAGAAGGGGCTTAGTCCTTACGGTTATAAACCAACAGAAAATATGTGGGATTTTATTGTTTATGATAAACTTCCCGTAAAGTACATGCGCGGTAAAATTACTTCATCAAAATTTTATGAATTTGTGTCTAGGCGTTTCAAAATAAAAGCGAGTTATCGGGAATTTTATGAAGTATGGAATAGTATTTTTTATCCGTATCCTGAAGTAGAAGAGATAATAAATAATTTAAAAGAAAAGTATCCTAAAATACCATTAATACTAGTGTCCGATACTAATGAAGAACATTTTGGATATGTAAAAAATAATTATAAAATTCTTAATAAGCTTGATCACTATGTGTTGTCGCATGAAGTAGGGGCAGTGAAGCCGAATTCGAAAATGTATACAAGCGCCTTAAAATTAGCGGGAGTCCCCGCGCGGAATGTTTTTTATACAGATGATAGAGATGACCTCATAAAATCCGCGCGGTCCATGGGGCTAAGAGCCTTTCAATTCACGGGACACACCGGTTTGCGGGAGCAATTGCTTAATTGCGGGATGGAAGTTTAGTTATTAAAATAGTTTTTTTAGAATTTTATTTTTACATTGATTAAACCTTTTATATCGAACATTTTAGCATTTTTAATCTATGTCGAAACGTAGTTTTCCGGTTAAATAATGGATGGAGTAAGTGAACCTGTCTCAATCGCGGTTGAACTTTCATACGGAGTAAGAATGAAAATGAATGAAAAGGGATATTTATTATTGAGGAAAATATTTTTTTGGATTTTTTTCTTTGTGTTTATTTTAATGACTCCGATTATTGTTCTTTATTCAGTCGGATATAAATTTGACGCGAAAACAAAAAAATTTAAAATGTCAGGTGCTCTTACAATAAGGGCGTTTCCGAAAGATGCGGTAGTATATGTCAACGAAAAGAGAGTAAGCGATTTTACTCCATATATAGCAAGGGGAGTTGTTCCCGGCACGTACAATGTTATTTTAGATAAAGAGGGGTTTTATCCTTATGAAATTGATGTTAAGGTTACTTCCGCGGAAGTCGCGGATGTGGATGTTACATTGATGCCTAAATTTAGAAATATTGAAAAATTAAAAATAGATTTAGACGTATATAAGTTTTTTGAAATAGAACATTTCTTTTTGAAAAGAATGGTAGCGTTTACAGATAAAGGTATTTATTTTTTAGGCAGTGATTTTTCAAATTACAGAAAAATAGGCGATACCAGCACCTTAACAAAAGAAGAACTTTCTACTATAGAAGGTGTTTTAACCATCAGAAATCAGCTTATTTTTTGGAATAAAAAAACTATTTGGATTATAAAAAAAATATATTCAGGACAGCCGTCCGAAGAAGGTATTTTGCCAAGCGTCGTATATAGTGCCGTTTCAAGTGTGAAAAATATTTTTCTGGGCATAAAAGAGGAGTATCTGATAATACATGACGGCGTAAAGCTGTTGGCTTTAAATATTAAAAATACCGGAGTTGTTTTCCCTATTATTCAGATGAAAAGTATTGCCGCGGAAATACTTTACGATAAAGATAATGAGACTCTTTATATAAAAGACCAAACGCCGGAATTAGTTGATAAATTTTCTCTTTTTAAAATAGATTTAATGGGGCTCATACATGACAGGAGCGCAAAAAATGAAAATTGAACGGTTCTTGGAAATAATTCCCGGCAGTATAAGCTGGAGCATTATTATTGGAATTATTATATCATTTTTTATTAACCCCATTTTTACGGCTATTTTTTTGATTATTTATTTAATGTATTGGGTTTTAAGGCTTTTTTATATGAGTACTCTTTTAATGATGGCGCATCATAGGATGATTAGTAAAAAAAATTTTAACTGGCGGGCATTATGCGAAAATATTAAATTTGATAAAACATTTGATGAATTAGTTCATGTGGTTCTTTACACTATTTATAAAGAGCCTAAAGAAGTAATTATGGAAAGTTTGGAATCTCTTAAGGCAGTGGATTATCCCAAAAATAAAATCATTGTAGTTTTGGCAGGAGAAGATAAAGAAGAAAAGGCATGTATTCTTATAGAGGAACTAAGAAAAACATTTGAATTATGTTTTAAGGAGATCATCGTTACCATACATCCGCAAAAGCTGGAAGGCGAGATACCGTGTAAGGGCGCGAACGCCACTTATTCCGCTATTAGGATAAAGGAATATTTGGAAGAAAATAAGTATAATATTGATAATGTTATAATTTCATGTTTTGACGCGGATACATGTCCTGATAAAAATTATTTCGCGTGCCTTACGTATCACTTTATGGCGAATCCTAATAGATACAGGACAAGTTTTCAGCCTCTTCCAATCTACAGTAATAACATTTATACTGTTCCCGCGTTCGCTCGAGTAATAGAAATGGGTTCTACTTTTTGGCAATTAATAGAAAGCATGCGGTATGAAAAGTTTGTCACTTTTTCTTCTCACAGTATGAGTTTTAAAACGCTGGTTGAAGTCGATTACTGGCCGGTAAATCTTATCTCTGACGATTCTCTGATTTTTTGGAAATGTTTTGTTAAGTTCGACGGAAATTATTCCACATACTCGCTTGAAGTGCCTGTTTATATGGATATAGCGGTCGGCAAAAATTTTTTCCACACAATTTCAGTTCAATATAAACAAAAAAGAAGATGGGCATGGGGTGTAGAAACATTCGCGTTTTTAGGTACTAATATTATCAATAATAAAAATATTTCGTTATTTTTAAAAATAAGAAAAATGCTTCAAATTCTTGACAGCCATATAAGCTGGGCAACGTGGGCTATTATAGTAAGTTTTATAACTCCGGCTATTCTTATATGGTCACAATTTATACAGAAAGAGTCTCTTATATTTTTTAATTTGTCATACATAAATAGCGTAATTTTTAACTGTATGACTTTTATTTTATTATTGAGTATTATTGTCAGTAGAGAGTTTGTCCCTCCAAAGCCTAAAAATATTTCAAGGCTTATTTATATATCTTTTGTCGCGCAATGGTTTATTATTCCTTTTATTTCCGCGGCATTAGGTTCAATTCCAGCTCTTGACGCGCAGACAAGAATGATGTTTAAAAAAGGGCCTGAATTCTACGCTACCCCCAAAAAAAGAGTGTATACTAATAATAACGTTTAGTTATTAGTGGCTAGTTATTAGTCGTCAGCTAAACATCCACGCGGGGGAAGTATTTTATATGTCTATACGGGATTTAAAAGAAAAAATTCGAAAAAGCCTCAGATTTTCTTTATTTGACGGCATGGCCGCGAGTATAATGGCCGGACTTACTCAAGATTATTTTGTGCCTTTTCTTCTTTTATTAGGCGGCACAGCCAAACATGTAGGTATCATTAACGCCCTTCCTAATCTCTTCGCGTCACTATTTCAATTTAAAACAGCTGAATTAGAAGAATTTTTAAAGTCCCGCCGAAAGACAATAGTTTTATTTGTTTTATTACAAGTCTTAACAATTATTCCTATTTTATTTATTGTTTTTAAAGGCGCGGGCCATCCGGTTTTATTTATAACATTTGTAATATGTTTTACTGTTTTCGGAGCTCTTTCTACCGCGTCATGGGGAAGCCTTATGGCGGATATTGTGCCAAAAAATAAAAGAGGAGAATATTTCGGATGGCGTAATAGAATTCTTGGGTTTATTACTGTTGGGAGTTCTCTTTCCGCGGGGATAATTCTTAATTACATGAAAAAAATAAATATTTTTCATGGGTTTTTTATAATTTTTTTAACGGCTTTTTTAGCGAGAATCATCTCAGCGTATTTTTTGTCAAGAATGTATGAGCCGTCGGTGGAATATAAAAAAGAACATTTTTTTTCTTTCAGTCAGTTTTTATCAAGGACGCATAAAAGTAATTTCGCGAAATTTGTTATATTTGTCGCGCTATTAAATTTTACGGTAAACATAGCTTCGCCTTTTTTCGCGGTGTTTATGCTTAGAGATTTACATTTTAATTATTTGATTTTTACTATTGTAACAATAAGCGCGCCGATTACGGCGCATCTTTCAATAACAAGGTGGGGCAAGCATGCTGACCACGCGGGGAATTTAAAGATTATAAGGCTTACAGCGCCCATTGTAGGCATTGTGCCGTTGTGGTGGCTTGTCAGCCAGAATTGGGTATTTCTAATTTTCGCGCAGATTTTTTCAGGATATGTATGGGCGGGTTTTAATTTATCTACGAGTAATTTTATATATGACGCCGTGACACCTGAAAAACGTACAAGATGTATAGCCTATTTTAATGTTCTTAATGGGATAGCTCTTTCTTTTGGGGCAATACTTGGCGGGATTTCCGCGGAACATGTTAAAAGTATTTTAGGGTATAATCTTCTTACTCTTTTCGTGATTTCCAGTATTTTGCGTCTTGTTGTAGGGATTTATATGCCATTATTATTGAAAGAAGTAAGGCCCGTGCATCATGTGACTTATAGTAAATTATTTTTTAGTGTAATAGGGATTAAATCGATTATCGGTAAAAACTAATAACCCCCAAAAAAGATATTTGTACTTAGGCTTTTACTAAAACTTCGTGGATATATCTTTCGTAATTTTTTCTTTCCTGTTCGTAATTGGCAAGTTTTATTTTAGGGAAGTATTTATAAATATTATATTTTTTCCCGCTATCTTGTTTTTGTTCAATCTCTTGTTTATTTATAACTGCTTTTTTTGCGTCTCTATTATTAGCGAGGATTTCTAGTAGCATACTATACATTTGGCTGGCCAATCCCGAATCCATTGTAAGCATAATCATTGAGTGAGAATCATTTATGGAAAACATGTTTAGTTCTTCTTGTTCCGGAGAAATTATATCCTCCTTAGTGCCAATAATAATATTTTGATTCGATATTGTTGGTCTGTCAATTCTTAAATTAAGTATATTTTTTAATTCACTAATAGTAAGCTGTTCATTATTTTTTATTACTATAATTCTATCTTTATTTAAATAAGCACCTAGTCCCGTAGCTTCTAAAATGTCCTCTATTGAATTTCCTAAAAGTTCATTGCGTAATACTACGAAATCTTTTATAGGGTCTTCATCTTCTAATGATATTTCCATTATTTCACGCCGTTCTCGTATAGCTTCTCTAAGCATTTTAAGGTCAAACGCGTTATCTACCGCGGTGATGACATATTTTTCATCTCTGTTTTGTTCCATTTTAGCCGCGAGATAATCTGTTAAGGTACTGCTGTAGGGGACGCAATGTGTGTTGTATATTCTTTCAGCGCGTATTTCATAAAGGCTTTTGCCGGATAACATATATGATCTATTCTCGGGTAAAAGGCTTACTAAAATTTCCAAAATACCTTTCATTTCAGTGGTTGTTTCAATGGCGTGTATTTTTTCTTTATTTATCGCTGAGATTTCAGGATACATCAGCCAAAGTATATTTTTTTTAGCTTGAACGGCAAAATTTGTAAAAAGTTCTTCCAGCTCTCCTTCTTTTATATTATCAGCGCAATCAAATAACGCGGTAATATTTTGAGAGTCTTTTGTTTTATTTGATAATTCTTCTATAATTTCATACTTATCGGTAGTATTTAATTTTAATATTTTAACCCCGCAATTTTTTTCAAGAAGATTAATTTTTTCAATACCTAATGAATCGTAAAATTTGTTGGTTACGCCTATACAAACAGAAAATTCTAAAGAGATATTTTTCAATGCCATAATGCGGTCAATTTCTTTGTTAATGGATTCTGTTTCAATATCTTGAGGCATTTCTTCGTTCGAGTTTTCTTTGCTTTTCTCCCATATTTTATTTATTATTCCTGATATTTTTAATCTATCGGTGATTGTATCTTTATTAGTTTTATATTTGTTCCAAGAGTCATATGTAACATTTTCTTCATTGAATTTATTAACTATGTCATTCGCGGTTTTAGGCAGAAAATTATTTTCTTTAATCGTGTTCTGTTGTAAGTCTTTTAATAATTTTCCCATGAATATTTGAGATTCTCTTTCGGATTTTGTTGATGGATTTTTACGTAGGATGCCCATCGCGTCTGATTGTTTATCTTTACATTGTTCTTTTTGCAGTCTTACTTGTTTAATAGTTATATCTAATTTTTGATATTCTTTCGTATATTTTTCAATCTCAATAGATAATCTGGCGCGTTCTTCCGATTGGCTTCTTTCGTCCGCGGCTAATTTTTCAATATTGTTTTGGATTTCAGTTTTTTTAATCTGGTGTTCGTTGATGGTTTTGGTTAATTGTTCTATTTCTATTGTTGTTTCATCAATGTTTTGCTGAAGCGTTTTTAATTCTGTTGACATTTCTTCAAGATTTTTATCGTTATCGATTTTTTGTGATTTTATAGTTTTTAAATCCGTGTTTAGTGTCTCTATGTTTGAAGAAATATCATTTAAAATTTTTTTATTTTTTTCTATTTCAGACGTTATTGTTTGTATTTGTTTTTTTTGTTCCAATAACTTATTTTCTTTCTCATTCATATCTTTATAACTTGCGTTTATTTCTTCACCTTTTTTGTCTATATCCAGTTCTTTTTCTTTAATTAAATTTTCCACTATTTTTTTTTCATTTTCCGCGGTTTCTTTTTTTATTGTAATGGCCTTTAGTGTATCTTCTTTGATGTCTTTTTCTTGTTTCTTTTTGTT